>CAZNOB010000148.1:7102-13144 GCA_964574535.1 uncultured Granulosicoccaceae bacterium
AAACGAGAAACTTATGGCTAAAGCATACTGGATTGCACATATAACAGTCACTGATGAAGAAAATTATCCCGACTACCTCAAAGCAGGTGCTCCGGTTTATGAGAAGTACGGAGCCAGGTTTGTGGTTCGAGGCGGACAATGCGAGGGGATGGAGGGCAACACCCACAGTCGTAATGTGGTCATTGAATGGCCCGACTATGAAACCGCACTGGCTGCCTATCATAGTGAAGAGTATCAGGCCGCAAAGGCTATCCGTAACCGTTGCGCAGAATCAGATGTTGTCATAGTGGAAGGTGTTGAGTAACCGTTTTAAGCTGAACTTTCTTACTATAAGGTTTAAGCCGGAAAAAGATCTTACCCAGAGCCAGTCAATGAAAATTGCAGTGGTTGGTGTTGGTGGAGTGACTATTTTTGTGTACGTCTCCTGCACAGAGATCATCCGGTATCGTTTATTGCCGAGGTGAGCAACGTCTGGCCGTGCAATAAAATGCTTGCCACTCCTTTCTCTTTAGAAAAGTGAATAAAAATAAGTAATAGGTTGACAAGACATCTATATGTTTCGGCAGCAATGCTCGTTTATGCAATCCGTGACAACTTAGAGCATTTTCGGAAACGTGGCCGCGTGTTGGTAACTAGAAACTGTCGTAGCAGAATTCAATAGCTTCGACCCTTATGCGCTGTCACGTCTTATAAGAAAATAATCCTGGTGGTGAATGATGCGATACTCTTGGTACTGACAATTCACCAGAGAAGGGGCAAGAATGCATTCCTACAAACTTACTTATTTTGATTTTGACGGCGGTCGAGCGGAACCGATTCGAATCGCTTTTCATATAGCCGGAATTGAATTTGAAGATCATCGCATCTCGTTCCAGGAGTTTGGTGAAATACGTTCAAATATCCGCTTCCATGCCGTGCCGGTACTCGAGATGGATGGTGCGCAAATAACGCAATCAAATGCGCTGGGCAGATACGTTGGCAAGATGGCTGGTTTGTATCCGGCTGATCATCTGCAGGCTCTCTACTGTGATGAAGTCACCGGTGCTCTGGAAGACCTGAATCATTATGTGGTGCAAACTTTTGGTTTGAAGGGCGATGATCTGATCGCAGCGCGAAAGGTTTTGGTGGAAGGGCGATTAACTACTTTCCTCAGCGGGCTTGAAACATTGCTGGAACGCGGTGGCGGTGAGTACTTTGCCGATAACCGGCTAACGATCGCAGATCTGAAAGCCTTTGTGCAAACTCGGTCACTATGGTCGGGGAATCTCGAGCATGTACCAACTGATCTGGTTGAACGGCTGGCACCGGGGTTGGCCGAGCATGAAAAACGCGTACGTGAAGATCCGCGAGTGATGGCTTATTATGCTGCCCGGCTGGGGTAGTTAACCTCAAAAAAAGGCGAACATAATGCTCGCCTTTTATAACTTCTTTTTAATATCACTCGATAACTTAGTATCGACTGGTTATCTGGTAGTAATCCAGATTGACGCTTCCTTCTCCCCACCAGATTTCTGAGCCGAATAATACATTGGCCAGGCACCAGTTATCTTGCTGAGATCTGATTTTATAGGTAGTGGCATTGGCACGAGCGTGGTCTATGAACTCGTTCCAGTCCAGAGTATCTGCCTGTACGACGTTTTGTGCGACAAATGCGATATATTGGTCGTTGCCTGACTTGGTATAGATGTCGTAGGCCTGGCCGGCGGCATTGGTAAATACGGCTACTGGTGCAGAGCCGGATGGCAGTCGTTCATAGCCTGTTTCAAGCCACACCATTAACTCAAGTTCCATGTTTGAGTCGGCGCCGCGTCTTATGTCGCAACTGCTATGGAAAAATGACTCGATTGCGATGTTTCGATCACCACCGGTTACCGGAGTCGGGTTATTCGCTTCATCGCCTCGATCACCTGTGCGTGCGTCAGTGAGTTGGGTTCGATAGCTATAAGAGATAGAAATGTTCGGCATATCTTTTACCGCTATTGGCAATCCGGTAGTTGCACATGGTGCAGATAGCTCGTTGTTGGATTTTGCACCGTAAATAAGTTCAGGGTATGACTTTACTTCCCATTCGAACAAGCCCGGTTGCAAATCATCTTCATTACCCCAGTCAAACGTCCATGATGGCAGTACCGAACCATCTGCAGCAGTGGTTAGCGCGATGCACTGCTCCCAATTCCAGCTCGATTGCTGTCCGTTCCATGCATTATTCGATAGCAGGAAATCACCGAACTGCAGACCAGGTCCGTCAAACTGGCGGTCTGGTGCAACACATTGTGGGCCCATCGCGGGGTAGTAATAGGGATTGTCAGAGACGGCTACCGGTGTTGTTTTGCTAACGATAGTGGTTCCGGCGACCGGTACAGTGCACTCCGTTGCAGCAACTTCAGTGTTGGTCTGATCGTTATCATTGATGGTTTGATCATCGTCACTGTTATCGTCGGTCGAATTGTTATTAATTGTGTCAACGGTGCTTTCTTCTTCGGTATTTTCTGTGCCACCAGAGGTATTGGCGTCATCGGGGGAGGCGGTTACTTCGGTGGTTGATCCTTCATCTGTGTTGCTGTCGGTTACGCTACCGGCGTTGCTATCAGTGCCGGCGTCTGTGGTCTGTTCATCGTTGTCGGTTGATTCGTCACTGATTACTTGCTCAGCGATATTGTCATCGTTGTTTTCAATGCTGTTGTCGATGGTGACAGTTGTGTTTGTTTGAGGGTCATTTTGTGGCGCAGGGTCAGAATTTCCACCGCAGGCAGTGAGAAAAAGAGCGGCCGCAATAATTATTATTGGTTTCATTTTATTTCCTGGTTTTGCCTGTTTTATCGATGAATACAGGGAGTATGCAATTTTTGTGTCATGACATTAATGCACAAATCAATATTTAGCAAGCGCAGAATTGTAACTTTCTCCGATCCGCGGGCAGGGGCTTCTGTTTTTTACGGTCAGGCTTGGCGACGAGACGGACGAATCCAGATTGCGGTGGAACTTAGGGAGCGCAAATCTGATGGTTTTGAGATAACTCGATGTGAGTAGTCTGCCCGAATGGGATAACCCGGAGTGGATCAGTCGATCGCATAAGCCGCTTGGTGGTGTCAATAATTCAGGCTATCAAATCAGCATGTTTTTGTGATAGTTCTGTGACAAATCCCGGACTGACTGGCCGCCATAGACAGGAGTTGTAACTGTTTTCCATTGCGCTCTGGCAGGTTTTTAAATTCGAACTACAATTCGAAATCAACGGTTCTAAATCGTTAAAACCATTATCTATTTTAGAGTAGATCGTAAATCTTAAAAGGTATCTATAAATGAATTACACAGTTAGTAAACGGGCAAAATTACTGATCACAGCAGGTATGTGTGCAGGTTTGATTGCGTGTGGAAGCGATGACGACGATGGTGTCGCAGTCGTGAACACGGATGCAACTTTAAATCTTGCGTTTACTGCGCTGGATGATCTGGGGCCGGATTTCGTCTATGAGGGCTGGTTAATAGTAAATGGTGCGCCTGTTTCTACTGGTCGGTTTACCAGTAATACCAGTGATGTCCAATCGGCAAGCGTCGCAGATGTCGAGGCAGCTACCAAGTATGTTCTTACAATCGAGCCCGCAGTGGGTGATGTTCCGGCACCTGCGGATACTCATGTTCTGGCCGGAGACATTGTGGGTGAAGCTGCAACTTTGACTATCGCGGATGATGCAGCACTCGCAACTGACTTTGTTAATAGTACTGGCAGTTTTATTATTGCTGTACCCAGTGCACCGGGTGAGAGTCATACGCAGGGTATCTGGTGGCTGATGCCCGATGGTCCTGCTGCAGGTTTAAACTTGCCTGCGCTTCCTGCGGGCTGGGCATACGAAGGCTGGGTTGCTGGTCCTGATGGTCCGATATCAACAGGGGTGTTTACTGACCCTGCAGCCGCTGATAGTGATGCGGGCGGGCCTGCGGCTGGTCCGGAGCCGACACCTCCTTTTCCTGGTCAGGATTTCATTACCCCACCTACAGTAGTCACCGGTATGTCGGCAGTGATTTCTGTAGAGCCTTCGCCTGACAACTCTCCAGCCCCTTTCGGTATTAAGCCACTGATTGATGATGTCATCGAAGATGTTGGTGCGGGTAATTCGCAGGACATGGCGAATGTAATTGCGGGTAACCAGCCGTCAGGAACGCTGACTATTCAGATGCCCTGATAGTTCATCAAGGGTAAGTGAATACGGTTAAGCCGTTACTAAAGGACCAGTGATTACTGGTCCTTTTTTTATCGGTAGAAGCCAGACGTTTTTTAGAAGTTAGCTGCTTTTGTCTCGATAGACTGAGTGGCCAGATATTCATCATAAGTGCCGATAAAATCATTCAGTTTATTGTCTTTTATATCAATAATTCGGTTGGCCAGTGATGAGACAAATTCTCGATCATGGCTGACAAATATCAATGTCCCTTCATAGTGTTCAAGCGCCAGATTTAATGCCTCAATGGATTCCATATCCAGGTGGTTCGTTGGCTCGTCAAGAATCAGCACATTAGGTGACGTCATAATGAGGCGGCCGAATAACAGACGGTTTTTCTCTCCCCCGGAGCACACCTTTACCTGCTTTTTAAAGTCATCGTTGGAAAACAAAAGTCTCCCCAGCGTGCTTCTGACTATTTGATCATCATGTTCAGGCTTACGCCATTTTGTCATCCAGTCAAACAGTGACAGATCTGAATCAAATTCGTCATTGCTATCCTGCGGGCAATAGCCAGGTGCTGCATTTTCAGCCCATTTAATAGAGCCTTTGTTTGGAGTCAGTTCTTGCATCAGCAACTTGAGCAGTGTGGACTTACCTGTGCCATTTTCGCCAATAACTGCGAGCCGGGTTCCCGCCTCAAGCAGCAATTCGCCGCCTTCAAAAAGTGATTCGTTGTCAAAACCATGGCCGAGTTTATCGATCGTTAATGCCAGGCGATGCAGCTTCTTTTCCTGAGTGAAGCGGATATACGGGCTGACTCGGCTGGATGGCTTGATGTCTGCCAGTTGTATTTTCTCTATCTGTTTGGCGCGGGAAGTCGCCTGGCGTGCTTTTGATGCGTTGGCAGAGAAGCGGCTGACGAATTGCTGAAGTTCTGCGATTTGTGTTTTCTTTTTCGCGTTGTCTGACTGTAAGCGCTCACGTGCCTGAGTAGATGCTGTCATAAAATCGTCGTAGTTACCCGGATACACGCGTAACTCACCATAATCAATATCTGCCATATGGGTACATACCGCATTCAAAAAATGTCGATCATGCGAAATGATTACCATGGTGCTCTTTTGTTGCCTTAGTACACCTTCCAGCCATCGAATAGCGTTGATATCCAGGTTGTTGGTGGGTTCGTCGAGTAGCAGGATGTCTGGTTCTGAAAAAAGCGCTTGTGCCAGTAGTACCCGTAATTTCCAGCCAGGGGCGACTTCACTCATCGGCCCACTATGAAGGCTCTCTTCGATACCCGCGCCGGCTAGAAATTCTGCGGCACGACTTTCGGCGGTGTAGCCGTCCAATTCTGCGAACTGATTTTCAAGCTCGGCGACTTTCATGCCGTCTTCTTCGCTCATCTCAGGCAGGCTATAGATCCTCTCGCGTTCCTGTTTGATTTTCCAGAGTTCTTCGTGGCCCATAATGACCGTGTCGATGACAGAAAACTCTTCAAAGGCGAATTGATCCTGGTTTAACTTTCCCAGTCGATCATTGGGTGAAACACTGACATTGCCAGCCGATGGTTCAAGGCTGCCTCCCAGAATATTCATGAACGTCGATTTGCCACAACCGTTGGCGCCGATCAGGCCGTAGCGATTGCCTTCGCCAAACTTGACTGAGATGTTTTCAAACAGCGGTTTAGCACCAAACTGCATCGTGACATTAGCGGTAGAGATCAATGGTGTATCCCGTATAAAGAGTCGGAAATTAAATGAATCAGCCGACCATTATATAAGAGATCTTGTTGCTTTGCTGCATTCCGGGGCGGAAATAACGATGAAAAGCATGGTAAAAACGATTAAATAACCAGAAAGCGGTCGCTGCACGCACTAAA
>CAZNOB010000149.1:0-13127 GCA_964574535.1 uncultured Granulosicoccaceae bacterium
ACACGGACTTGTTTAAACGTTCAAGCATCGCCCGTATGGCGAAGCACCTTGAATGCCTGCTGGAAGGCATGCTGGCTGATCCAAATTGTGTTGTATCCCGATTACCGCTGTTAACCCGGGCTGAGCAGCAGCAGTTACTTGAGGAGTGGAACCCGCGGCAAAAGACAACGGACCATCGATCACTGGTAGAGCTCTTTGAAGAGCAGGTAAGTGTATCACCGGAGGCGATCGCCTTGCGCGTAGATGGCGAGCGATGGAGCTATGCCAGATTAAACGCCAGCTCCAACCAGCTGGCGCGTTATCTATTGTCGCAGGGGTTGACTGTGGAAGGTGTGGTTGCACTTTGTATGCATCGATCAAGTGAGTTGATCGTCAGCATAGTGGCGGTCTTGAAAGCAGGCGGTTGTTACATGCCGGTTGATCCGGACTACCCGTCAGAGCGGCAGTTGTTTATGTTGCAGGATGCAGAAGCGCAGTGCGTGTTAGCGCAGCAACAGAGCGAATCGGTGACAAGAGCAATAGCCGAGGAGGCGTTGATACCGATAGTTGTGGTGGATGCAGATAAGGCAAGGTGGCGCGAAGAAGGTCAGTCAAATCTGGTGCCGAATCGGGGAAACGATCATCTGGCCTACATTATGTACACGTCGGGCTCGACAGGTACTCCAAAAGGGGTGGGCGTCGAACAGGCAGGGGTAGTCCGACTCGTCAAGGACGCAGACTATTTGCCAATAGAGCCAGGTGATGCCTGGTTGCAGCTGTCCCCGGTTACGTTTGATGCATCGACGCTGGAAATATGGAGTGCATTGCTCAATGGTGCCGAACTGATGGTAATGCCGCCCGGAACCCCTTCGTTGAGCACCCTGGGTAATGCGATTGCAGAGAACGGAATTACTCATGTGTTTTTGACATCGGGTCTGTTCTCTTTAATGATTGATGATCAGTTGGCTAATTTGAAAGGGCTGAAGATTTTGCAGGCTGGTGGTGATGTACTATCAAGCACTCATGTTGCGAAAGCCTTCGAAGCCTTGCCGGATACTCAGCTCATCAATCTATATGGACCAACTGAAAACACAACATGTACGACAAGTTATCGGATTACCCACGTACCGAGGATCGGAGAATCAATACCGATAGGTAAGCCGATTCAGCAAACACAGGTTTATCTATTGGATGAACATCGTCAATTGGTACCCGTTGGTGTGGAAGGTGAATTGTACACCGGCGGACCAGGGTTAGCCCGAGGCTATGTGAATCGTCCCGATCTGACTGCTCAGATGTTTGTTGAGAATCCGTTTGGTGCCGGTCGCCTGTATCGAACAGGTGATCGAGCGCGTTGGCGAGCGGATGGCACACTCGAGTATGTTGGTCGGCAAGATCAACAAATCAAGTTCAACGGTTATCGTATTGAATTGGACGAGGTAGCGATAACATTGAAGGAGTCGCCATTGGTACAGGATGCGGTGGTCATGTTGACGGGCGCGCATGAACATCGATTGTTGGTTGCATATGTGGTCGCACGAGAATCTACCGCGACGAGTGAGTTGCAGCGGTATCTGAAGGATCGCTTGCCGCACTATATGGTTCCGAAGCATTATGTGCAGATGGATGAAATTCCGTTGACATCGATTGGTAAAATTGATCGGCGTGCCTTACCCGAGCCGTATCAGGTAGCCGTAGACGCTAGTGATTTTGAGAAGCCGGAGTCAGATACAGAGAACGCCCTGGCATCAATTTGGTCAGCCATACTGAAAACGAATCAAATAGGCAGGCAGGACAATTTCTTCGATCTGGGTGGGCATTCCTTGTTGGTGATGCAGATGGTGGCAAAAATTCGGGTTGCCCTATTTGTGAATATACCAATGAGATGGGTATTTGATCATTCGACTATTGCACAGCTTGCCAAGGCCATAGATAACAAAAAATGGATGACCGAAGATATACCTTTGATGCATGGAGAAACAGGTGAGGAAGGTGAGTTATAGTTACCACTCTGATTGTAAGTATTTTGAAATAACATAAAATGTGTATGAGAATCTCAACGAATGCAGATATACGCCCGACCAGGCCTTTGCATAAATAGGCGAATTTGGAAGTAGTGAGGCCGTGGAATACGCACTCTGAAGAAATTGTTATCTGGAAAAAATATGGAAATATACCTGAAATCGTATATGAATAAACTTGAATTCAGTTCTGACTTATTTAGTGGGCCGTTTGGAAAGTTCGATAACACTTTATCTTCGCCACAGTCGCCATAGTTGCGTTGAAAAACTTCGGCACAGGCTCCGTTATGCCTGCAATTATTCGCCTTGCTCTGGTAACTGTAAATGTGAACTTTTTGTTATCGAACTTCACGCACAGCCCACCGAACAATATTGTGGTATCAATCTTCTGGAAAGAATTTTAATTCTTATATCTAGTTATAAATCATGAAAAAAGAAAGATACACTGTTAATTCTATGATCGATGGAGTTTTTAGCGCAAGAATTGGTTTGTGTGTTCTGGAGACATACTAGTTATGGAGTTGCAATCAATTTTTAGTGAGCTTAAGCGTCAGAAGATAAAAGTATGGGTCGATGGCGAAAAACTGAAGTATCGCACGGCCGAAGGCTCGCTGCCGCCAGATCTTAGAGATCAAATCAAAACGTACAAAAACGATATCATCGACTTCTTGATGGGTAGTCAGAAAAATGCGAGTGCAGGTCGTGAAATAGCACCTGTCTCCAGATCTGAAACGTTACCTGTTTCATTTGCAGAAGAAGGTCTTTGGTTTGTCAGCGCTTTACATTGTGCAACGCCGGTTTTCCAATATTTCAGTGCCTATGCATTGTCTGAGACTTTTGATGAGCATAAGTTCGTCAAAAGTCTGCAGCATGTAGTTGGTAACCACGAAATACTACGCACCAGATATTTGTACGATAATAAAACACTGATCAGGAAAATTGATGATCCTTCCTATTTCGATGTGCGAACTGTCGCAATAAGCTCGGGCAATGATAGTGATTGCCAGGAAGTACTTCTGGAGGCACTGTCAAATGAAAAATCGCAGAAAATGGATCTAACTAAAGATGCTTGCTTTCAAGTCAGTTTTTTTAAACAGGATTGTAAGTTTTTAGCGCTATCTTTTAAAATTCATCATATTGCTTATGATGATCAGTCCCTATCTGTTTTATGGAGAGAAATTTCTAGCGCGTATGACGCATTGCTGGAAGGCAAGACATTAGTAAAAGCAGAGCAAACTATTCAGTACGCAGATTTTGCCTATTGGCAGAGAAATCAAGACCAAAAATACGTTAATTCAGATTTGGAATTCTGGAAGAAGCAACTCACCGGCGCACCTCAAATAATCGAGCTGCCAAAAGAGAAGAAACGCTCTACTACATCTGAAATTTCAGGTGCTGAGCTGACAAGAAGTGTCGGTCAAAAAAAATTAAATGCATTGGATGCAATATGCCAGAAAACAAAAACTACACGTTTTATGGCTCTGCTGGGTGTGCTTAACCTGTTGCTGCATCGTTACTCGGGGCAATCAACTGTGTTGGTAGGAACACCGGTTTCCAACAGGCGAAATTCAGAGTTGAATAGTGTTTTAGGATGTTTTCTTGATACGCTTGTATTGAGGAGTGATTATTACCCTGAGCAAACGTTTTGCGAGTTGTTGGAAAATGTTCAGCAAACCACACTAAATGCTTTTGAATATCAGAATATTCCATTTGAAAAACTGGTTGAATATCTTAACCCTGACAGAACATCCAACGCACATCCAATATTTCAAGTGATGTTCAATTATATAGCCGATAACGAAAGCCGATCTGAATTCAACTTGCCTGGATGTAAAGCTACACGACTGGCAGTGAGTGGAAGCATTCATGCAGATTTCGATTTGAAGTTGACCATCACTGAGCATAAAGACAGTTTAAATTGTTGTTTTTTATACAATGCTGATCTTTTTTCTGAGTCCATAATAAGTTGTTTCGCCGACCACATGTTTGTTCTTCTGGATTCAGCGTTAGATAAATCAGAAATTCCGGTGTCTAGTCTCAATTATCTAACAGATGCTGAGCGCAAAGTACTGATTGATGAATGGAATGATACCGATGCGTATTATTCTGAAGAAGAGAGCTTGGTTAAGCTGTTTGAACAAAGGGTTGAGTTAACACCCGAAAAAGCAGCTCTTATTCATAACGGTGTCAAAAACTCGTATCAAGAGTTGAATAGTCGAGCAAACCGCCTGGCGCATTATATGAAAAGCAGAGGGGTCTGTGAGCAAACTGTAGTCGGGGTGTTTTTACATCGATCATTCGAGGTTAGCGTTGCCTTGCTGGCTATTTTTAAATTGAATGCTGTATACCTGCCTCTTGATGCATCTTATCCAAAGTTAAGACTAGAGCGCATGATTAAAATGTCCAATGCGAAATGTATTATTACATTGGAAAAAATGTACCAGGAAATCGACCATTTGAAAATACTGTCGATTTGTATCGACAGTAGAGACAAGGTGCTTGAAGGGATGCCGGATGGTAACCTATTAATTCGCACTGAGCCAGATAGCCATGCATATATTGTCTTTACCTCTGGCTCAACAGGCGTGCCCAAAGGTGTTTGTGTCAGGCATCGTCAAATATTGAATAGACTGCATTGGATGTGGTCGAGCTACCCGTTCGCAGAAGATGATGTTAGCTGTCAAAAAACCGCTATTAGTTTTGTAGATTCGCTTTGGGAATTGTTGGGTCCGCTGCTAAAGGGCAGCTCTACTGTGTTGATCGGTGATGAAACTACCAGGCATCCAGAGCTTCTTCTTCAGTCTCTAATAGATTGCAGGGTTACCAGGTTGTGGGTTGTGCCCACGCTACTTCAATTACTGCTTACCACATCGAAAAAAACCAAACAATTACCGAATTCATTGCGATTCGTTGTTTCCAGTGGAGAGCCTTTGCCATTGTTACTTGCAGAGAACGTATCCGACTTTTGGCCGAACGTTGCGATATATAATCTTTATGGTACCTCTGAAGCATGGGATTCTACCTGGTATGAATACCGCAGTCGCGCCAATTGTTTTCTGGCGGATCAAATTGACAACTCGCTAAATGTGCCAATAGGTAAGCCCATCAACAATACACAGGCCTACATATTAGATCAGCAGTTGAATCCAGTTGCTAAAGGAGTTGTTGGGCAATTGTATGTAGGTGGACAAGGACTGGCAGCTTTTAGTATTGAAGATGAGCGATCAAGTGGCACTCAATTTATTAGTAACCCATGGAGGAAGAACGAACGTATCTATGCTACTGGAGACTATGGTAGACACACAGCAGACGGAGAGATAGAACTTCTTGGTCGGGAAAATGGATTTACTAATATTCGTGGCTATCGGGTAGATCCCGCTGAGATTGAGCAGAATTTAATGCAAATTGATGGGATCGACAGCGTTTCTGTAGTTTCTAAATCAAACAACGTTGGTGATAACAAGTTGGTCGCATTCATTGTCGTAAACACAAATTCTGAAAATATTGCTCATAAAATTTCATCGAAATCTATTAGACAACATCTGAAGCTACGTTTGCCACATTATATGATCCCTGCTGATTTTGTGATGTTAAGTGAATTGCCATTGACTCCAAGCGGAAAAATAGATAGAAGCGCTTTACTCGGGTTAGAGTCGATTGGCAGTTCATTAGAATCTCCGGTTAGTGAGCCACCTAAAACCAAAATAGAATCAGACATATTCACAATTTGGCAAAAGATACTCGGCACGAAGAATTTTGGAGTAAATGATAATTTTTTTGACATAGGCGGGAATTCACTGTTGGCGGTTTCTTTGTTCGAGGAATTGAACAACCTGACTGGAGTCACCCTGGAGTTAACTTCATTGTTTGAAGCGCCGACCATTTCCGATCAAGCAGGATTGATTAATAGTGTTTTCTCTAATACTTCTGCTATGTCGTCATTGGTCCCTATCGTTGAGAGTGGGAAAGGGGTGCCATTGTTCTTTGTTCCACCAGCGGCGGGTACAGGGTTGAACTATAGGCAACTAGGTGATGGACTGGATTCCAGCCAGTCTGTTTATACGTTTAATTTGTCTATTGAGAATAGAAAACGCGGTAATAAAGAATCAATATCTGCGATGGCTTCCCGTCTTATTGTGGAAATGAAATTAATTCAGAACCAAGGCCCGTACTGCATCGGAGGTATGTGCTTAGGTGGAGTGGTGGCTTGGGAAATGGCGCGACAGTTGACCCAGAGTAATGAGCAGGTAGGCTGTGTGATGCTTCTCGATTCAACATTACCGTTTATCGGACCTTCCTGGAAATTTGAGCTAAAAAAGCCGTCTTTAGTTGCCATTCTACATCAGAACATTGTTCATTTAATTTTGCACAAATTCAGTTCTCAGTCTAGAAAGCGGGTATTGCGGCGTGCAAAAGATAAGATATTAAGGCGTTGGGTTAGTTCTATAAAAAAATATAAAGAGCTTTTGAATTTTCAGGAAAACTTGCTTAACGACTATAAAGCTGTCAGTTGTGATGTAGATACCTACATGGTGTGCAGTCGAGAATTTTTTGAAAAAGAGCACTACCTCGAACGTTGGAAATCACTCATTGTTGGTCAGCTGCAATTAGACGTGTTGGAACACGCCACACATCTGGAAATGTTGGCAGATAACAGAGAAAACATGGTGATCGTTGGTAACAAAATACAAAAATACATGGATACACGCATAAATGGATATCTCGAGGAGTCTGCGCGGTAGAAGTCTGCGCAGCGAGAACGTGTCTTGGCGAAGCCCCTTGCATATATTAAATGATCGATTATTTCTATCACCTTAGGCGAACCGTCAGGGCGCGTTCGCTGTAGTAGCGGTTCGGCCGCGCAGGCTTCCAGCCTGCATTTTTTATGAGGCGATCGGCGAATTTAGCTTCTGTATCTTCATTTATGGTGTATGCGGTTTAAAGTGCCGTAGCTGAGTTAGTCCAACTGTCGAGACATAAGCAGATACGTGGTAGTCTTTAACTTTAACTCGTCTTTGAATAGAACAATAACAAATCGGGAAGCCCATTGTTTATAGTCCGCCCAATCTTCTTTATCGTTACGCTGGCATTTGGTTTCGTGCTATCTCAAAACCTGGACGGGATTTTTAAAATTCGTGAAGGCGTATCTGACCTGGCTACGTCATTTGTGGAAAAAAAGCAGACGCAGGAAGTGGGCACAATAGGATTTAGCGAGCCGGTTTCGAATGTCAGCAAATATCTGGCACCTGAATACTGGAAATACGGGGTAATTATTGTTGGACTGTTCGCGGGTCTTTTTACTGCTTCTTTGGGGAGTGCGTTGCTGTTGGGTTTTTTGGGTGGGATATTATTCAGCCCGGAAATATCTGCTATCCCGCTACTAAGTGAAAATGCCGTGTTGATCAGTAATAGTGTAAGAGATCTAATTAGAGAGCTGGTGAACTAGTATGAAAGTTTGCGAGGCAGAACCTCTGCAATTGGGGACGCTCCCTGACTGCGCGCCAGCGTGATAATAATTATCGATTATTTTCGTTACGTATGAACAACGGTGCGCCTCAAATGAACTTAAAAACACCGTCGCTATGGATCGTTCTCGCTACGCAGCCAAGTGGGTTTTTCGGATAGTTCAGTAACACGGCTCGCAGGGGTAGTTGCCATAGCATTGTTAGAGAAATTCTACGTAGGCCCTGCTATGCCTGTATTATTCTGCCTTGCTCTGATGGCTGCCCCTTTGTAAAGTTTGTCACCGAACTGTCCGAACAGCCCGCTAGTTGGCTTTTTCGCAATTTATCTTAGAGTCGCATCGCCCCGATGTATTGGGCTTGGGTGTTCCACCGAAGCAATGGCCGTTATTCGAGGTATGGAAGAGGCGCGTTTTATCGTCGTAGCCGTCACTATGATTCTGGTGCTTCACTTCGCTCCTTGTGGTCTGGTGCGGATTATTGAACGGCTCTGATTATTTTACAATTATCCGTGCTATGCGGATATTTTACTTTCTACACACAAAAAACCCTGAAATCTCATCGGTTAAGGGGCAGCTGGCTTGATAAGTTTTACCTTCGAGGTCCATAGTAACAGTAATTATGCGTATTGCAATTTAAGCCGTTTTTCTAATAATACCTGGATGACTTCTGGTGTAGTGTTGGTCCGATCGCTGTTTATGTTTATGCAGTGGTAAAATTGGCAATTGCCGCAGGACTCGTGTTCTGTCAACTGCCTGAATAAAGTTTGCATCCTGTTAGTGATGGTTGATCATAAAGCTGTCAAACAGCTTGCGATAAAAAACAATATGGAGGAGGAAAGTCAATGTCGGTTAGTGATAACTCGTCAGAAAGTTCGCTTGAATACAAAACAGATTTTAAGTTAGGTCAGGACAATATTCGTCCATTAGGACTTGACATCCACAATCCCGTATTTCTCATTTCAAGTGTTGTTATCGGGGCGTTCGTACTTATTTCTCTGGCTAATCAAGAAGCTTCTGCAGAATTTTTCGGGTGGTTACGCCCGTGGCTAACAAGCACATTTGACTGGTTTCTGGTTTTATCGGTTGATGCCATCACACTTTTTTGCCTGGCACTTATTTTTCTGCCGGTCGGCTCTGTAAGAATTGGTGGCAGAGAAGCGAAGCCTGACTACTCTTATGCCGGGTGGATTGCGATGATGTTTGCTGCCGGTATTGGTATTGGCTTGTTGTTCTTCGGTGTCATGGAGCCGGTATATTACAACTTTTCAGAGGGTGGTAATGCCAGTCCGCTAGGCATTGACATCACCCAGCCCGGTAATGAGTACGCCGGAGTCATGGGAACCATTCACCACTGGGGACTGGAAGGTTGGGCAATTTATGCAGCCGTAGGCTTAAGTCTGGCGATCTTTTGTTACAACCTGAAGCTGCCACTAACACTGCGTTCTGCTTTCTATCCCATTTTAGGTGAGCGCATTTGGGGATGGTGGGGTCATGCAATAGATACACTGGCTGTATTTGCAACATTGTTTGGACTAACAACATCACTTGGTTTAGGAGCGCAGCAAGTCGCCGCCGGTTTGAATGAGGTGGCAGGTATCGAACCTTCTAACACCGTTACCGTTTTACTGATTGTTGGTATTACACTCATTGCTCTTGTCTCTGTATGTCTCGGAATGGATAAAGGTGTAAAGCGCCTGTCCGAGATAAATATGGTTATGGCCGTGCTCTTGTTTATCTTTGTACTCGTCATGACCGGTGTTTGGAGTGGACTCGTGCGGTATGCCAACGTTATGGTTGACTATGTTGTTGCACTGCCGGCGTTATCAAATCCGTTTGGTCGGGAAGATACAAGTTACTTTCATGGCTGGACCACCTTCTATTGGGCCTGGTGGATCGCCTGGTCGCCTTTTGTAGGCATGTTTATCGCCCGAATCTCGAAAGGGCGAACGGTTCGTGAGTTCATAGTCTGTGCGCTGCTGGCACCTACTCTGGTATGCGCTCTTTGGATGTCTACTTTTGGTGGTGCCGCAATAGACATGCTAAACGCTGGTGGTGCTGAAGGCGTGAGAGCCACCGTTATTGATAGCTATGCGCCTGAAGGTGCATTGTTTGGTTTCCTGAAGGAGTTGCCGCTTTATGGAATAATCGCTCCGATCTCACTGATATTGATTGTGATCTTTTTTGTCACGTCTTCGGACAGTGGAAGCCTGGTTATCGATACCATCACGGCTGGCGGAAAGATGGATGCCCCTGTTGTTCAGCGTGTATTCTGGTGTGTACTCGAAGGTCTGGTTGCAATTGCTTTGCTACTTGGCGGTGGCTTAAGTGCACTACAGGGAGCTGCGGTTTCCACGGGCATTCCATTTACCATTGTCGTTTTGATTATGTGTTATTGCTTGTGGCTTGCACTAAGGTCTGAACGCAGAAAGTTGTAGCTTAATGAGTCCGGCCGATAAGTTTTTTGTCGGTCGGATTCAAATTTTATGTTTTCACGTGCTCATGCGCGGTACGTCGTCAGGGTCGAGCATAAGTGCAATCAGTACAGGACAGTTCTCTTGTCTGTATTGCCTGAATAGCAGCACAGACTACAAAGACAACCATTCTAACCACTGATCATAATTTAGCTATCAAGATCATCCGTTAGCGCAGAGTTTCAAGATCTTGGCGTTGAATAGAAAAGGGTGTCTATGTAATTTCGTCAAGACCCTATCCTGTCCGCGAATCAAATGACTCGTCGTCGTGGTATTGAGCAGATACAAAGCGAAAGCCTGGAGGGTCAGTAGAACTGCCGATCGGTATTTTCCGCAGGCAGCAGTTCATCCAGTTGTCGCGTTAGTTCGTGTTTTATATCGATGTGCTCCGGCACGCATTCCTGCACATAGATGACATTGTCTAAGGCATTTTTAAGGTTGTCTGTAAAACTAATACGGGGCAACATGGCCTGAGCCTGTGAAGAGTCGGTAAGATTAAACTCAACAAGATCACCAATGCGTGTTTCGATTGACTTAAGCGCCTGTTCACTAACGGCAGGCGCTGGATCGTACATAGACACCTCGTATCCGAACTGTGCGAATACGGTTGCCCAGCTCTGGCCAATAATTCCACCGCCTGTCGCAGCGATCTTAGCCATTGTTATCCTCTTGCTGTGCTATTCAGTGTGTTGTTTTTATTCAGGTGCATCAGCAGATTAAAAAGCAACCTTATCACCACCTTTCAGCGATAAGATTTCACGCGCTTCGTCCGGTGTTGCGACTGACAGGCCCAGTCCCTCTATTATCTGACGAACCCTTTGCACCTGTACGGCATTGGAGGTAGCGAGCTCTCCTCGTCCTGCCCAAAGGCTGTCTTCCAGACCGACTCTGACATTACCACCAAGGGCTGCTGCCTGTGCGGCAATACGAAACTGGTTTGCACCGGCACCCAGAACCGACCATCGATAGTCTGCACCAAACAGCCGGTCGGCGGTGCGTTTCATGTGCTGGACATCTTCCGGATGCGGGCCGATACCACCAAGTAGTCCGAACACCGACTGCACAAAGAAAGGCGCTTTGACCAACCCTCGGTCGGCAAAGTGCGCAAGATTATAAAGATGCGAGATATCGTAGCATTCAAATTCAAACCGGGTGCCGTTGCCGTAGCAGGTTTCCAGTACATATTCGATATCCTGAAACGAATTGCGAAACACCAGATCGCGTGATCCTTCCAGATGCTCTCGCTCCCAGTCGAATTTAAATTCCTGGTATCGGTTTAACATCGGGTACAACCCGAAGTTCATCGACCCCATGTTTAGTGAAGCGACTTCCGGTTGAAAGGTTGCGGCGGGTAGCGCGCGTTCCTGCACGGTCATGTAGGGACTGCCACCGGTTGTGATATTAATGGCTGCATTGGTACTTTGCTTGATGCGCGGAAGAAACGCCTTGAACCCTTCGGGCGTTTGGTCTGGTTGTCCGGTCTCGGGGTTACGTGCATGCAGGTGCAGAATCGCCGCACCTGCTTCTGCAGCTGCAATAGCCTCATGAGCAATCTCAGTTGCGGTCACTGGAAGATGAGGCGACATGGACGGGGTATGGATTGCACCGGTCACCGCACAGGTGATGATGACTTTTCCGGTCTGTGTATTGGATTGTGTCATGCTACGTTCTGTCATTTGAAAGAATTAGAGAGTTTCGACATTGCCGTCTACGGCCAGTGATTGTCCGGAAATGTTATGGCCGGCATCCGATAGCAGAAACGCTACTGTTGCCGCAACATCTTTGCTGCTTACCATACGACGCATCGATATTTTGTTCAGGTATTCGTCGCGCATAGTCTCAAATGATTTACCGGACGCCTGTGCGCGATCTTTTATCACGCCGTCCATGCGTGGACCGTCCACGATACCCGGGAGTATCGCATTGACCCGTATGTTGTCCGGCCCAAGTTCTTTTGCGAGGCTTTGCGTTAAGCCGATAACTCCGAACTTGGCAGCAGAGTAGGGCGTGCGATACGCGTAGCCGTGCTTTCCTGCCGCCGAGGACATATTCACCAGGGCTCCACCGCCTGCCGCGATCATCATAGGCACTGCACGGCGAGCACACAGGTACTGACCGGTCAGACAAACATCAATACACCGGCGCCAGTCTGCGGGTGTTATTTCAAAGACTTTACCGGTAGGTCCCGCGATACCAGCATTGTTAATGAGTGCATCAAGCCCTCCAAGTTCGCTTTGAATCAAATCGAAAAATACGTCTACCGAAGCTTCGTCGGATACATCGGCTGTTGCGGTTATGCAATCAGTAAATTCCTGTTCGGCGGCTGCCAGTGCTTTTTTGTCGATATCTGAAATGGCGAGCCTGGCGCCTTGCTCATGCAGTGAACGCGCTATTTCGAGTCCGATACCACCGGCGCCTGCCGTCACTGCAACACGCAACCCACTGAGGCCTGGTATCTGCAGATTACTGTTATTTGTAGGCATGAGTCTATGCTCCCTTAGTCGCTCTCGGGGTGGGTTCGACATTAACCATACAGGAAACGGCTACTCCCCGAAAACAGCATCGGGAAGTCAAAAAAATAAGTTCCAGCCACAGTATCAGTAAAGCCAGTGCGGTGAGCTGGAGTGCTACAAAGGGAATGATTCCTCGTTAGATGGTGCTAATAGAAATTTCAGGTGGTACGGCCCCTTTGATGTAAAACTGGGAATACTCGAAGGGTGGTCTGATTGATCTAATCTCAAACTTGACGTAAACAGGGCGAGCGGTTAGCGCTGCTCTGATAAAATCCAGTCTGCGCTGTTCACGTGAGAACAGGGCATAAATGTCGATTCTTAGCTGAATCATTCTCCATGGAACTTGTTCCGGGATAAACGCGAACAAAAGCCATGACAAACTCTGCATCTTCGGCCCCCTCCACAGACAAAGTTCTCACCGGTGTCGCGCTGATGCTTGGCTTTTGCTTAACCGCTCCTTTGCTGGACGTGGCGGCCAAGCTTGCATCTTCCAGCGTGCCGGTTGGGCAGATTACAGCGGCGCGCTTTATTATTCAGTGTGCGTTGATGGCTCCGGTGATCGGGGTTATGCGACTATCCATGCATGTAGCGCGTGAGCAATGGTTGCCGCTGATTTATCGCGCTTTACTTTTGCTTTTTGCAACCTTTTGTTTTATCACTGCGATTCGCGTGATGCCAC
>CAZNOB010000150.1:0-12989 GCA_964574535.1 uncultured Granulosicoccaceae bacterium
CGGTTTTCGGCTTATGCCTTCCTATCATGGCAAATATTTCAGAGGTGGTTCGCGGCGCTATTAATTCAGTCCCGAGCGGTCAATGGGAAGCTGCCGAGTCATTGGCCTATACCCGCAGTCAAACACTCTGGCAAATCATTCTGCCCCAGTGTTTTAAACGCATGATTCCCCCCTGGATGAACTGGTACGCTATTTTAACGATGGCAACACCACTGTGCTCGCTACTGGGGGTTGAAGAACTCATCACACTCAGTCGTCAGGCTATCGAGGCCGAAAACAACCGCCCCGAATTGCTGATACCGTTTTATGGATTTGCACTGTTAATATTTTTTGCTTATTGCTATCCAATTGCCCGCGCCACTGTTGCGCTTGAACGTCGATACGCGGTTAAACTGTAAGGCACAACAAATGACAAACACCCAGTGGACAGAAGACCAGCCAATCGTATCGATAAAAGAGGTACACAAATCTTTTGGTGACCTGGAAGTTTTGAAAGGCATTTCCTTTGATGTAATGAAAGGCGAAGTAGTCTGTGTCATCGGACCATCCGGTTCCGGTAAATCAACATTGATACGCTGTATCAATGCGTTAAATGATATCCAGTCCGGCTCTATCACTGTTGAAGGAATCGAGGTTAACGATAAACATCTGGACAAATTAGCTCTGCGACGCAAGGTCGGAATGGTGTTTCAGCAATACAATCTCTTCCCACATAAAACTGCTATTGAAAATGTGATGATGGCACCAATAAAAGTGCTAAAAGAATCCCCCACAGAAGTCAAAAAACGTGCCCGACAACTGATTGAAAAAGTGCGATTGCAAGGCAAGGAAGACAGTTACCCCGGCGAGCTTTCCGGCGGCCAGCAACAACGCGTAGCGATTGCCCGGTCTCTGGCCATGAACCCGGATGTTATGCTGTTTGATGAAGTCACCGCAGCGCTTGACCCGGAAACTGTCAAAGAAGTCCTGGTCACTATAAAAGACCTTGCAGAGGAAGGCATGACTTGTATGCTGGTCACACATGAGATGGGCTTCGCAAGAGAGATTGCTGATCATATCTACTTTACCGATCGCGGTGTCATTGTAGAGCATGGTCCACCCTCCACTTTTTTCTCTGAAGCCACTGACCCCAGAACAAAGGAGTTTCTCAGTCAGATTTTGTAGATAATTTTTAGCATTTTAATTATCTGTCGCGCGGCTAATTTTATTCCCGTCTGCACTTCAGTGGTATTGGTAAGGCAGGTACAATCACAACGATACATTTCACTCTCTCGGAAAAACAAACAATGACAAAGATCGGTATCGGCGTAATCGGCGCGGGCTACATGGGCAAGGCACACAGCGTCGCCATGAATGCCGTTGGCGCTGTATTCGACACCGCGTTAAAACCGGTTTGCGAAATGCTTTGCGCCACAACTGAATCCGGCGCTGCTGCCAAAGCTGAAGCGTTTGGCTTTAATCGTTCTACTGCTGACTGGCGCAAACTGGTTGATGATCCCGCCGTCGAGGCCATCGTCATTGCCTCACCGCAATCCACCCATAAAGAAATAGCTCTGGCTGCTATCGCCAAAGGGAAGCCTGTAATGTGTGAAAAACCAATGGGCGCATCACTGGCAGAAGCCATCGAAATGACTGAAGCCGCGGAAGCAGCAGGTGTGGTTAATATGGTCGGCTTTAATTATATACGTACACCGGCCACTCAATACGCACGCAAGTTACTGCAGGACGGTGAAATTGGAGATATCACCTGGTTCCGTGGTGAACACACTGAGGATTTTCTGGCAAGCGCAAATGATCCTGCCAACTGGCGCACCCGTGATCGAGCTACCGGCACCATGGGAGATCTGTCTTCTCACATGATCAATTGCGCGATGGCATTGCTTGGCCCGATTGCAAAAGTCAATGCAGATATAGAAACAGTACATCACAAGCGTCCTGCCGAACAAAAAGACGGACAGCCTCACCCCACGGAATTAGAAGACGTGACTAACGATGATCACGCCCACTGTCTGTGTCGCTTTCAATCCGGTGTCATGGGCCACTTGTATTTCAGTCGAATATCATCGGGGCGCAAAATGGGTTACGCCTATGAAATCGGTGGAACTCGCGGTGCAATAAGGTTTGATCAGGAAGATCAAAATTGCCTGTGGCTTTACAGAATGGACGATCCTGAAGCTGAACGCGGCTTTCGTAAAATACTCACCGGACCGGCACACCCGGACTATGTTAACTTTTGCCTCGGCCCGGGCCATGGTACCGGTTATCAGGATCAGTTAATTATCGAAGCCAAAGATTTTTTAAACGCCATCCATACTGGCAAGTCACAGTGGCCCGCGTTTCGCGATGGAATGGAAGTCACACGAGTTATTGATGCCATGTGGCAATCTCATGAATCCCGTCAATGGGTAAATATCGATCACTAAGCTGATGCAAACACCAAACAACAAAACATGGATGACCCGCACTGACTGCAATTTTGAAGAGTTCGAAACAATCGTCCGTGCAGAACCAGCTGCCGAATCACACCCCCTGGCAGAGTATTGCCAGCAACGCATTCCCGTCTATAGCGGGCGAACAATTCGTGAGAACACTGACAACTCAAACTACCTGCATACGCTTTTAGCCGAATGGAATCAGGTACTGGATACCGGCGCCGGGATTATCATCATTAAAGGCGCGTATGCTGATCAATCATTACTTACCCGGGTTACCGAAATACTGCAAAGTATTATTGCCACCGAAACTGCCACCAATAAGAATGCCGCTGATCACTTTGCCTCCCCCGGCGCTAACAGCCGTTTGTGGAACGCCCATGAAAAACTGGCCATCGCCAGTCCTGAACTCTTCACCGCCTACTATGCAAACCCGGTCATGCATCTGGCGAGTCATGCATGGCTGGGTCCTGGTTATCAAATTACCGCACAGGTCAACGTGGTCCACCCCGGTGGCCACGCGCAAGTCTGTCATCGTGATTATCATCTGGGCTTTCAGAGTATTGAACAACTTTCCGCCTATCCGCTAACTGTGCAGCGATTGTCTCCCCACCTTACTCTGCAAGGTGCAATTGCCCATAGCGACATGACAATAGAAAGCGGCCCCACCAAAGTACTGCCATTTTCGCAACGCTACACACAGGGCTATATGGCGGCACAACTGCCGGAGTTTCGTGAATACTTTGAAAATCACTATGCACAACTTCCTTTAACCTGTGGCGACATCATGTTTTTTAACCCAGCTGTCTTCCACGCCGCAGGTGACAACAAGACCAATCAGGATCGCTTCGCCAACCTGCTTCAGATCGGCTCAGCTTTCGGCCGCACCACTGAGTTGGTCGACAGAGCAAAATTATGCCGCCTGATTTACCCTGTGTTGTTAGCAGCCCACCAAAACCAGTCCTTATCAAACAATGAAATATGCAATGTCATAGCCGCAAGCGCCGAAGGCTATGCTTTTCCCTGCAACCTTGATCTGACGCCCCCGGTAAACGGACTGGCTCCGGATAATCAGCAACAGTTGATGCTGGATTATTTGGTTAATGGTAAATCAGCATTAGAATTTAACAATGCTATAGATCATTGGGTAGGGTTACGATGTACTTGAGTTACTGTTAGATTGATTCCGCCTCGGCGAAGTTTAGTGCGGTAGCGCATGTACTAGACCCGTGCCGGGGGCCTTCATTTTTGAAAAAACCAAAAGCGGCATGCCCTTCAGGCGGAGTCACTTTTCAAACGACGAAAAAGTAACCAAAAGTCGTCTTGCGACTACTCAGCCCTGCGGGTGCCTGCGGCATTTTGAGAGTGATCATGGAAGAGGGTCGCGCAAACAGCCATCCATGGCTGACAGCGCTCTTTGCGCCATCCCTGGCGCGTCGACCCACTTCCACGAGCACTCTCAAAACTGATTAAACGCGGGTAGAGCAAGAGCAAACGCTATACGTTTTTCATCTTTTTAATGGTGCTTGATGATCGATTTTTGTCTGGAGCTGAAAACACTTGTAGTACTCCAAAGCTGAACTCTTCTTGATAAACGCTCTCAATGACGAATTCTCTACTGGAGTGGTATCCCATTTGGATCAACGCAGGGCAGAACATCGCAGGCGCTCCCCCTGGCTCGTGGCGCTAAGAATGATTGTCGGCGATGGCACATCCAATGATGTGGACTCCGCGATAGAACTTTGGGCATCACGGTCGATAAACAAATAGAATGGCTTCACCCCATAATTCGGTTTTTGATTTTTTCAAAAATGAAAGTCCCTTCGCCTGTACCGCGATGATAAAATCTTCTCACGCCCAAAGCACAAAATAGAAAAATGCCACTGGAAAAACTGGACCACGTTAACGTCCGCACCGCCCAGCTCGACGCCATGATTGACTGGTACACTAAAATACTTGGAATGCAACAGGGGGACCGACCCGACTTTCCTTTCGGAGGCGCATGGATGTACATCGGTGATGCACCCACTGTTCATCTGGTCGACGTCAAAGGCGATCCAGGTGCCGGGTCGGAGATCAATTTAAAACTCGAACACTTCGCGTTCTTTGCAACCGATGCATCTGCGTTTGAAACCAAATTGAAATCACTGGGTGAGAAGTATCGCCGCAGTGAACTGCCTAACGGGGACCTGGTGCAATACAACGTGTGGGATCCGGACGGCAATCATATACATGTCGATTTCTCGACAGGTGAGTAAACGAACTTATGGCCAGGGGTTTCATTCGGTCTATGCAGAAAACCATCTAACACTTGGTATTGGCGTTCCGATAGAAGCCTATCAAAGTCCGGTGCCAAAAATGCACAACCAGATCGAGTTAATCAAGCGGGTTGAGCAAGGCGGCTTTGCGGCTGTATGGTGTCGCGATGTACCGTTGCTGGATCCGGGCTTCGGTGATGCGGGACAGATGTACGATCCATGGGTTTGGCTAGGCTATGTTGCTGCACAGACATCCGCCATAGCGCTTGGCACAGGTTCTATTATTCTGCCGCTACGCAGACCGGTCGATTTATCCAAGGCGGCGACGTCTGTGGATCAGCTATCAAATGGCCGACTGATTCTGGGCGTGGCTTCAGGTGACAGACCCGTGGAGTACTCGGTATACGATGTCCCGTTTGAACGAAGAGACCATTTGTTCAGAGAGGCATTTCAGTTAATCCGTGCAACTTCTCATCGGCCTGACGGTTGGGATAACCAGCACGCAGTACAGTCACACAAAGTCGACCTGCTTCCCAAAAGTTACAACGGTGATTTACCACTGTTTGTCACCGGCAACAGCCGCCAGTCGGTCGAGTGGATTGCTGAACATGCGACCGGCTGGTTAATGTACCCGAGACCCGTGAAACAGCAACGGGAAGTATTGCGCCAGTGGCAAGAGACTCTTGAGAAAACAAAACAATCCTGGAAGCCGTTCTCGCAGTCCCTATACATTGACTTAACCGAAACCGCCGACTCAGCCCCTGCCCCGATACATCTGGGCTTTCGTCTGGGCCGAAGGCCACTCATTCATCTTCTGCAACAACTGAGAGACATCGGCGTTAACCATGTGACGTTTAATATTCGTTTTTCCAGTCGCCCCGTGCCGGATGTAATTGATGAACTGTGCGAGTATGTTGTCCCTGAGTTTCCCAAAATAAACCCCTGATTCCGATTTCACAGATCCAGATGGATTAAAGCCACGCTCTGATGTGAATGTCGAATTCCGGACCACATAAGTGGCGTCGCAATTTCGACAGAATTTCACTGCTTATGGCGTACGTTTGCCCGCTTGTATGGCTAGAATCAAAATGAGGCGTGCCATCGAGTTGAGAAATCTATGTCTGTCGAACAACCGTATCGCGAACAACGAAAAATCGACCCAACGCTGGGGGAAAAACTGGGTGATGGGTCACCCAACGATGACAATCGCATAGAGATCGGCCCGACTCAGCTGGCCTACTCAGAGTGGGCGGCTGCGGGTTTAACCTTGCCTGATCTGGGCGCAATGCGGGAATACCGCTGGCAGCGTTTGACTCAACATATTGTTGATCGTGACTACGGTGGATTGCTTGTGTTTGACCCACTAAATATCCGCTATGCGACTGATAGTACCAATATGCAATTGTGGAACACGCACAATCCGTTCAGAGCGGTGTTAGTTTGTGCTGATGGATATATGGTGATTTGGGATTATAAAAACTCCCCGTTTCTGTCTACGTTTAATCCCCTGGTTAAAGAACAGCGATCCGGTGCAGATTTGTTCTATTTTGACCGTGGGGACAAGGCTGATGTAGCCGCCGATACTTTCTCGAATGAAGTTCGAGAATTAATCGCACAGCACGGTGGCAATAACAAACGACTGGCTGTAGATAAAATTATGCTGGAAGGCCTGCGTGCACTGGAAGCACAGGGCTTTGAAGTGCAGAACGGTGAAGAAGTCACCGAAAAATGCCGCTCTGTCAAAGGCCGTGATGAAATACTCGCCATGCGTTGCGCTGCGCATGCCTGCGAGACAGCTGTCGCTGCAATGGAAAATTTCGCACGGGAACAGATTCCCGGTGGTGGTGTGTCTGAAGATGATGTCTGGGCGGTACTGCACGCAGAAAATATCAAACGTGGAGGTGAATGGATTGAAACTCGTTTGCTAACTTCCGGGCCGCGTACCAATCCATGGTTTCAGGAATGCGGCCAACGAATCATTCAGAATAACGAGATCATCAGTTTTGATACCGACCTGGTTGGCAGTTACGGTATCTGTGTCGACATGAGCCGTAGCTGGTGGATTGGTGACCAGGCACCGCCGGCTGCCATGGTTGGTGCTATGCAACACGCGCATGAACATATAATGACGAACATGCAGATGTTAAAACCGGGAGTGAATATTCAGGAGTTGAGCATTAATTCCCATGTACTGCACCCGGAATACCAGAAACTAAAGTATGGCTGCCTTATGCACGGTGTTGGCCTTTGCGATGAATGGCCATTGGTTGCCTACCCTGATCAAATGGTTAAAGGGGCGTTTGACTACGAACTGCAAGCCGGTATGGTGCTTTGTGTAGAAGCGCTGGTCAGTCCGGAGGATGGAGATTTCTCGATTAAGTTGGAAGATCAGGTACTCGTGACTGAAGATGGTTTCGAGAATCTTAATCAATATCCGTTTGACGAACGTTTGATGGGCATTGTCTAGCCTGCAGACAGATAGCAAATAGACAGATAAATCGGGTATCTGATTGCAGTGCGCTGTTGAGCGTCTGCCAGTGTTTTTTCAGCAACGGGCTTTCCATCAAACAACGCGACTACCTATGCCAAATAAACCCAATATTGTTCTGATATTCACAGACAACCAACAGGCCTCCACACTGGGGTGCTACGGCAACGATGAAATTCACACGCCAAATCTGGATCGACTGGCGCAACAGGGCATTCAATTTAATAACGCATTTTGTCCCAATGCTTTTTGTTCACCGTGCCGTGCTTCAGTTTTAACCGGTATGCTGCCGTCACAACACGGCGTCCATTCCTGGATAGACGACCGCAATATGCAGCAATGGCCAGCCGGATGGCATGCACTGAATGGCATGCGAACGCTGCCATCACTGCTGCAGTCAGTTGGTTATAAAACCGCACTCATTGGTAAATATCATCTGGGCGAGCCCACCTCACCCGCCGAGGGTTTTGATCATTGGGTGACACTTGAAGATGGCCATGTGCGCAGCTTTTACCGCAACAGGATTTTCGATAACGGAAAAGTTTACGATCACCCCGGTCACTCTGTCGATTTCTTTACAGATAAAGCGCGAGAATTTATGCAACAACAGGCCGGATGCGATCAACCGTTCTTTCTGTTTTTGCCATACCCTGCACCATACGGTCACTGGCCCGCGACCAAAGAAACTGACGAAAACCGGCACACCGAAAAATACAGGGACTGTCCGGTCAATTCGGTGCCACGCACTGCGCTGCGAAAAAGTGCTGTCGACGGTTTTTTACAGATCCAGAGTGAATCTACTGCTGATCTGGATTTTTCCATGCTGATGCGCGCACCCAATGATCTGCCCACTTTACGCAATTATTATTCTCAGATTTCCATGGTTGATGACGGTGTGGGGGAAATCATGCAAATCCTGGACAATCTGGAACTCGCTGAAGACACACTGCTGATCTTTACCACCGACCATGGATTGTCTGTCGGGCATCATGGTTTCTGGGGCCATGGGGCATCCTGCTTTCCTTCTAACCTGCATCATGCCGCACATTCGATTCCGTTGCTAATCCGGCAAAAAGGCATTACTACGGAATCCACTACATCAAATATGATGGTGTCGAATATGGACTTGTTTGCCACTATTCTGGAGCACACCGGTTTCAGGGATGGCGCGGACACAACACCATTGCCAAGTCGAAGTTTGCTTCCGTTGCTCAATGGCGACACCCCGGTCAACTGGGGCGACGACGCGGTGTTTTCAGAGCAGGAAGAAACCCGTGTGGTGCGCACACAGAAATGGGCCTATTTTAAACGTTTTCAAAATGACCATGGTCCGGACATCGGTGATGAACTCTATGATGTTGAACATGATCCGCAAGAGACCACTAACCTGGCCGGGTCAGAGACAGTTGCTGCTGTCGAGAAAGAATTAACCACTATGCTTACCGCATTTTTTGGTCAGCACGTCAGACCCGAAGCCGATCTTTGGGAGGGTGGCGTGCCAATTCAAAATTCCATGCGAAAGAAATTCTGGCGCTGTGCCTGGGGCGACGAATGGAACCCGGTGTATCGCTATGATAGTAAGTAGCTTGATGCGTAGCTGCTATTCGCCCAACATGGCGGCTGTTGTCGGGGTGTTGCGCGACTTATTGAAGCCGGGCTCCGATCAGCGAATGGAGCTAGTCACCCTAAATAAAGCGGCTCAGGTCGCACCTGTTGTAACAGTCACTCAGTCAAACCTCCTGCGCAATTAAGCTGTATACTCATCGGGTCATTTTTCGGACCCGTATCGGTTTAAAATTCATGCCTGTGAACAGGCATTCAATGGCAATAGATCAACACTTTTTGGGCTTCTAGCACTAAACGTTAAATTCTCAGAGATAGTCCAGACCAGGGAGTCCCACGGCCAGCGATGATGGATCACGTTAACTAAAAATATGGATCCAGACAGCAACACTATGCATTCAATCGACGACATCTCAAACTGGTTGCGACGTATTGGATATGAGCGGTTTATCCAACAGTTCGTTGAAAACGAGATTGATGCCGAGGTACTACCGGATCTCGACATCAGCGACCTTGCTGCTATGCAGATTCCGGTTGGCCCGGCCAAAAAAATTCTGCGGGCAATCGCGGAACTCAATCCGAAACCGACCGCACCCTCATCAACTGTCCCTGAGGGCGCTCTTACGCCAATGCCACCTGCATCGCAAAATCCGATGCTGCGTGACGCCGAACGTCGCCAGGTCACCATCATGTTTTGCGATATGGTTGGATCCACGGCTTTATCTGCACAATTTGACCCCGAAGACCTCAGCGCGATTGTTCTGAGTTTTCTGGAATGTTGTAGCAGAACAGCCCGTAAATACGATGCCCACATTGCACGATATATGGGAGATGGTTTGCTGATCTATTTCGGCTACCCCCACGCAAGAGAGAACGATGCCGAACGCGCAGTGAGAGTTGCACTGGAAATGCTGCGCGATGTGAGCGCGCTAAATCCCCTGCATGATGTCAGAGTTTCAATGCGTATTGGCATTGCCACCGGGATGGTGATCGGTGGCGAATCCGTCGGTGCTGAGTCTCCACAGGAAAGCGTGGTGATGGGCGATACGCCTAACCTTGCCGCACGCCTGCAGAGCAGCGCCGAGCCCGACACTATACTTATCAGTGCCAAAACTATGAAGCTTGCCGGCAGTACATATCATTACCGTGATGCAGGTACTCGCAGATTCAAAGGGTTTGATAGACCCGTACCAGTCTATGAGGTACTGGGTGAGCAAATTCTCGATAGCCGCTTCAACAGCGCACACGCAAAACCATTGTTACCGATGTTGGGTCGGGAACACGAACTGGCACTGGTCCTGGAACGCTATTCTCAAAGCTGTGACGGCGATGGTCAGGTTGTTGTTATTACCGCTGAAGCCGGCATGGGCAAATCACGCATCGCTCGCGCAGCAATAGATGCTCTACCGGCTGGCAGCCAGCATGTCATTTACCTACAATGCACACCTTACTACGAGCAATCAGCGCTCTATCCTTTCGTGCAGTATTTTCTACATCTGGCCGGCATTCAAAACACAGACACCGCTGATACCAGCTTTCAGAAACTTCGTGATGCTTTAAGAAACGCTGGTGAAAGCGATGCCGTCAGTATTGGTGTCATTGCACAGATGATGGGACTCGGGCAGGAAACGCATGAAGATGTCTACGCCATGCCTGCACAACAACGCAGAACCCGATTACTGGATACGCTGCGCGGTTTTTTAATACGCCTTGCAGATCAGCATCCGCTGCTGGTGCTGATTGAGGATATCCACTGGATTGACCCAACAACACGATCACTGATAGAACTGACCATCGAATCAATTGAGAGTAAACGAGTATTAATCATCGCCACCGAACGGCCACATGATGATCAGCAATATTTCGCCAGTCCAATTACATCGCGCCTGATGCTCAACCGTCTTGGCCGACTAACAGTGATACGAATGATCCAGAGCATGACAGAGCACCTTCCACTCAGTGATGAAATAATCACCGAGATTGCGGCAAAAACTGACGGAGTTCCTTTATACATAGAAGAGATCACAAAATCTGCGATTGAATTGGAACAACTGTCACCCGCTGACCAATCATCAAAGCCGATTCATAGCGCAATAAAAAAGCTGGCGATACCAAGTTCGTTACATGATTCACTGATGGAACGGCTTGATCGTCTATCCGTAGTAAAAGAGTATGTTCAGGTAGGTTCGGTTCTGGGGCGCGAATTTAACTTCACCTTACTGGCAGCTACCCTGGACAGGCCGGAAGCAGAAATCACAGCGGCACTGGATCAATTGGTCAAAGCGGGTCTATTGTCATGCGTCGGTCATCCGCCTGATGCGATCTACAGCTTCAAACATTCATTAATTCGCGATGCTGCTTATGAAAGTATGCTAAAACGCAGATGCCAGCACTGGCACTCAAGGGTGGCCAGCACCATCGAAAGCGAATTTCCGTTGATCGCTGATCACGAACCGGAGATCCTTGCCCTGCACTACGCCAACAGTGATTTCAACGAACAATCCCTCAAGTACTGGGTTAAAGCAGCAGACCTGAGTCTGGATCAATTCAATCTTAGTGAAGCCGTAGATAAAACCAGTAATGGTCTTCAGCAGGCAGCGTTGATTAAAGACGGTCAGCTAAAAAATGAACTGACGCTTAGACTACAACTGGTTCGCGCGCTTGCCCTGCGTGGACTGAATGGCTTCACCGATCCTGAATCCGCCACCTCATTTGAAAACGCTATGACCCTCGCCCGGCCTCTGCAAGACTGGGATCGATATTTCGCTGCTGCACGTGGGCTGTGTGTTTCTCTGTATATCCGCGGTATGCTGCCCCAGGCCCACGAACTTGCTTCACGCGTTATTTCAGAATCCAATGAAGCCAGACACCTGGTTAACGTACACCTGACTCTGGGGCAAGTGCTCTACTACCAAGGGTCGCAACAGGAAGCGAAACAACATCTAACCAAAGCACTAGAACTCGTTGATGTGTTAAAAGCCGGCACCGAATTGTCACGTCAATTTGATGAACGCTGTGCAATCGAACAGTTTTTACAGCAAACGCTCGATCTCACAGGCGAGATAGATCAGGCACTGGCTGTAGCTGAACGCGCTTATCGCAGGGCATGCGACCTTGCTCAACCGCTGGCGATTGCCGGCACTTTATGTCATTTGTGTTTAACAAAGCTTCGCTTGAAATTACCATGCAACGATGAATCAAAAGCCTTTCTGGCAATTACCGAACAATACCGGTTGCCGTTCTGGAAAATATGGGCCACCTACTGTTGTGCACTTGCGAGTAATAACACTTCTGAAAAAACAAGAATTGTCGTCAATCGATCACGCGAACAATTGCAGTCAATGGGCGTAAAGCTAGGTCTGTCCAGTATTATGGTGGCTGAAGCGAAGTTACTTTTAACGCAACATAAACCGGCGGAAGCACTGCGATTAATCAGTGATGCAAAGATCTACCTTGATGAAACCAGTGAACGCTATTATGAGTCCGAGATCTTTCGACTTGAGGGCGAAGTTTACCGCTCAACACAAGAAACAGAACAAGCCGAAGCGTGTTATCGGAACGCATTAACCATAGCCACCGAACAACATGCAGCGTGGTGGCAACTACAAGCCGCCATCAGTTTGTATTCTTTAAAAAATGAAGAGCCAGACATACGCCAGGCCCTTGAAACTATCTACGAAAAATTTCGCAACTACGATTTACCTGACGTCAAAGCTGCCGCGAAACTGCTGTAACTTTAAGTTTCCATCCTGCACTATTCATAAGGATACGGCGTCCAGAGTCAATATCGCTAAGTACGGTGCCCAGGCGCCTGAGATGTGTGGCCCGCTGCAGGGACCAAGTGAGATATAAATAAAGACACCAAAGCTAAAAACGCAAAGCGTTTGCTCCTGCTCTACCCGCGTTTAATCAGTTTTGAGAGTGATCGTGGAAGTGGGTCGGCGCGCCACGGATGGCGCAAAGAGCGCTGTCAGCCATGGATGGCTGTTTGTGCGGCCCACTTCCATGATCACTCTCAAAATGCCGCAGGCACCCATAGGGCTAAATTGTCGCACAAAGACTTTTGGCTATTTTTCGGCTGTTGAAAAGTGACTCCGCCTGAAGGGCATGTCGTTTTTGGTCTTCAAAAATGAAGGCCCCCGACAGGGAGCGCACCGCTCGCCTTACCGCATTCCCCTAAGGTTGATACCGGCCAAAAGAACCACTGTATTTTTTCTTTACCGGATACTGGTACCCGTTAATGCGACT
>CAZNOB010000151.1:0-12553 GCA_964574535.1 uncultured Granulosicoccaceae bacterium
TTTCGATAGCGATAAAACCACAGGTTTTTAGGATATTCACACTGTCTAGCCTGGGTTATTCATAAGGCGACAAGTAAATATTAGCGAAATGCTATTTATGCAGTTCAAAATTACTTTGGGCACCTTTTTCAAAATAGCAGTGTGTCTATTCGACGCCAGAAGAAAATCTGGCGTCACATCTCGGCACGTGGCGGGCCACGTTTCTCAGACGATTGACCGACCTGTAACGCCTAATTTCCTCTGGACGCTCCATGCTGACTGATATTAGGCTCATGAATAATCCAGGCCGGGCCAGTTCCTTCCGAATTGACAACGCAATTATATTAGAGGGTATTTCCCACACGCACTGCCTACACGACAGACGCAAGAGTGCCTTATTGGTTATTTGAACATTTCTGTGAATGATCGCTTTCGATTAGTTAGTGCTCATCCTGAAACAGGTGTGTAGCGAGAATCAATGAGGTGCGTGAGATTTTACCGGCTACATGTGGGGGTTTAGTCATTCTTAATAACTACATGTCGTCGGTGAAAGATCGCGCGCATTAAGAGGTTAGCAGTAGCGCTTGTTTCTGGATGGGCGCTAGTTAGAACCCGTTAGATCTTCAGCCAACATCATCGCGTTACCATCAGGATCATAGAAGGTAGCGATACTAACCATGCCTTCCATGGTTATTGTATCTCCATCAAACTTGACTGATTGTTTTTCTAGTGACGACCGGGCTTCGTTTATATCGGAGACACCAAAAACCGGTACGCAGTTTCCGGGGGAGGCTTTATCGGTGTCTCCTAAACCAAGTGTAACGCCTGGCACGGTAGTTTTTAATTCTGTCCAGCCAGCTTCGTCGATGGATACCGTTTCTTCAAAACCCAAGTGAGTGCTATACCATTCAGACGATTGAGCGCGGTCAGTAACCGATATAGATATAGTCAGTTGATCATTGAGTTTCACGGTGGACATTTAATTCTCCTTGTATTGATGAGCATATGATATAGTAAATATATTATATGGTCAATAATGAATTCATACAGCTGTGCTCAAAAGCCTGGGCGATACGCATACTGTCTTATCTTGGACAGGGCGGTGATGCGCGTATTTCTCCTTTGGCGCACAACCTCTCCACCGGGCGAACTGCCATCACTGCCTCAATGGAGCACTTAATTAAGCTTGGGTATGTGCAAAGAAACAAAGGACATGGGCATCCAATTCGGCCGGCATTTAAACTGACCAGGAAAGGGGAACTCGTGGCTGAATGGGCGATTGAATTAGACAACATTCTCGCACCAGAGAATTGGCTTATTGCCGCGCGAACCTGGGCTCTGCCTGTTATGCGATTAACAAACTCAATACCGCGATTCGGGGAATTGCGGTCGGAGTTAAAACCAGTCACGGACCGCGCGCTATCACAAACACTGAAAATACTGACGAATCATAATTGGGTAACCAGAGCTGTCAATACTGAAGCAGCTCCGCCTGAGGTATCGTACGCGCCGAGTGGCATTGGCGAAGTCTTAATCCCGTGCCTGGAGAATAGCTTTAGATTGTAGGATGATCTTGCGCAAGGAGCATTTTCTTGCAAAGAGATCACACCTTAAAAGCGTCCGTATACGGACCCGTATGTTTTACAGATCTACAGTAGTTTTTCTGCCCTAATCCGAACAGTCTTCAAGCATGGCTGAGTAACAATGACTATTCTGCAGGTAGTCATATATTGACGCACGGCCACTGGAAAGCCAAATAAAACCTTGCTGCCTATCGCAATAAAGTCACTTGCAAAGTCGAACTTTTATTTGAACATTGCCGCGTAGTTCGTTAGTTTGATCACTAGTGCATAGCGGCACAACGATGTAAATCGTCGCACCTCAGTGATTCTCGCTACGCCCTTGTTTCTGGATGAGCACTAATTGGAAATGGATATCTGTTTTAATCGTCTATGTAATTGTTGAAAACAAGTGAAGCTATAAAGTATCAGGACGTACAGGCTCAAACCGAAATTGATCGTTAAGGGATTCCATGGTGGAATTAAAACCCGTTGCGGCCTCGGGCGTCATATATGCGACAAGCAGAGAGCTATCCAGATTTTCCCAATATAGATACTCACCATTCTTCTGTACATCACGGTATATCAACTCGGCGATGCCTTCAATCAGGCCATCAGGTGTGTTTTTCCCGTGGAAGTTACAGCGAATTTCATGCACGACGTTGTTTATGTTTATTTCAACCAGGCCATTGTTTGCTGCCGCTTCCGGCCAGTTTATCGTTATATCATCTGTGGTAACAGTGTAGCCGGCAATGGCCAGCAGCTTCTGAGTAAGACATTTCAAGCTTTCCTCACTGACCTCTACGTGCTCGTGAGTAAACACCATTAAGTCAAATTCCATGTCATGTTCCTGGAACACGCTGTTCAGAGTTAAAAGGGTTTCATAGGCCGCGATATCATCGTCATACCCCTCCTGCTCCATCGCCGCGATAAGCGCTATATGCCCGTCTTCGTTCATTAGCCCCGCTGTGGAAAGTGCCGCCAGTACTTTTTTGACGTGATCAATTTGAATCTCTGTCATCGGATACCGGTTGCCCGCCTTTGCGCCAATGACTTGAGATTCCGGCTGTTCTGGTTCCCAGAAAGCACTGCCATCGCGAAAAGCGACCCTTGCTCTGTTGCCCTCCTGGTACGCTGCCTTGAGACTCAAACCTGCGCCAATTACGGCAAATGCCATCAAACCGTATTCAAGAATGCCCGCGTTTTCTGATGCCGACCAGAGGGTCCAAACCAGCCATCCCATCGTCGCTGCAGCGACAAGCCCGGCCAGCGCGGGAAGGAAAGTAATTGCGAATTTAAACATAGTGACTGACAGCAGTTTTTTAGTTTGTGGAAGTTATCAATACTACCTGGACCCCCATCTTAACAAAACGAACGCACGAATCACGATTGTCTCGGCAGTTGTTCTTTTCAAATCGAATCCCCCTCTGCTGCAAGTGAGTAATATGTCATAACATTGTTAATCATTCGCAATTTATTACAGCTTTGAGTGCTTGATCGAGCGACATTCCTGACACTTTATCGATGTGTTAAGTGAGATAAGCCTGTGACAGGCCAATATTTTTCCGGATACCCGAAACCTGTTTCACAGGTTTGCTCGCTCAGCGAAAAGATGCTTTCCCCGGTTTAGGCATACGCTTCGACGGGGGATACCTTTACAGAGTCATACATCAGCGCTGCAGACTGTGTTGAATCTCAACAGCGCACTACATGGGTTTACTATTGATAATATGAGAAAACGTTTTGTAGAGATCTCCTCCCTTATGCTCATCTACAAGATCAAGTTTATCCTCAATATGTTGAAGGTGACTGTCCATCGCCTCCTGAGCCGCTTCAATATCACCGCTGGCTACCACATCAATGATATCGAAATGTTCCTGATGGGCGCACAGCGTGTGATGTGGAGTTTGATAGGTGGCAATAATGAGTGAAGTCTGTGGCACAAGCTCTTTTAGGTAACCCGCCAGTGTACGATTGCCGGATAGTTCCGCTAGCTGGATATGAAAATCACCACTAAGTCTCAATCCGCTACCAACGTGCTGGCGCCTAACCTGGTCACGTTCATCTTCAACGCACTTTTTTAAAGTACTGATTGCCTTGGGCGTAGCGAGTGCGGTTGCCTGTTTGACCAATTCGCTTTCGATTAGCCGTCGGGCGCCGATGATTTCCCGGGCGGTCTGAACATCTGGTTTAACAATTGTGGCGCCTCGATTAGGCTGGATATCCACTATACGATCATGCGACAGCCGCAATAAGGCTCTACGCACAATGGTACGACTCACGGAAAATATATCGGCTAATTCGTCTTCCTTGAGTTTCACTCCCGGGTCCAGGCGTCGCTCGAGAATTGCATCCAGTATTTCGGTGTAGATGTATTGATCCTGTGTTGTACTGGTGCCGTCAGTGAGCGGTATCAACAAAGGCTTTCTATCGTCTTTTTTAGTGGCCATTTTGATTATGTTTCGTGTCAATTGCCTGTGTTGGCGGGATGCTTAGTGATTCCGCTGCTGAAACCAGGTGTCAATCATTGCACGTTCTTCGTCTGTTATGCCTGTGAGGTTTCCAATAGGCATGGCTTTAGTCACCACAGTTTGTTGATGAATGACCTGTGCCTGCCTGGAAACGTCATCTTCAGATTCGAAAACAATTGCCGCAGGCGGGGCCTGAAACCCTGGCTGCGTAGGAGTCTTTGCATGGCATGACGAACATCGGGTTATTACAATGCCGTGTACCGTTGCCAGTTCCACTTTTGCGCTGGATGCTGTAGAAACAGCGGTTGATTGCACCGGGGCCATCAACACCATTAGTCCCGCTAATATAGCAAGTGCACCGAAAACCGGCAGAAGAGATGCTTTACCTTTGTGACGAGCAACAAAATAGACTCTAACCAGCGCGCCAATCAGGGTGATTGCAATAAGGATTAACCAATTGTACTGATGGCCGTAGGTCATTGCGTAATGATTACTGATCATCACAAAAAGAACAGGGAGTGTAAAAAAGGTATTGTGCACCGATCTTTGCTTTCCTCGAACTCCGTGTATCGGGTCTGGCTCTCTGCCCTCGCCTTTCGCATGAACAAGATCTTTTTGACCGGGAATGATCACAAAAAAAACATTACCCACCATAATGGTGCCGAGCATTGCGCCGAAGTGCATGAATGCACCTCTGCCACTGAAGACCTGACACAGTAGATAGGCAATGACTGTCAATGCCACAAACAAGATGGCAGACATGACGTGCTCTTTTTTGCCAAACCTGCTCTCACACAACCAGTTATAGCCGAACCAGCCACCAGCAATTACCAGTAGACCGATCATAATTGCGACTGGTTTTGAGATGGCGGCAACACCCGGGTCAATGGTATAGATTTCAGCTCTGTACCAATACATCAATGCCATCATAAACATACCCGTTAACCAGGTGGTGTACGCCTCCCATTTAAACCAATGCAAATGTTCCGGCATTTGGTCTGGTAGTACCTGATATTTTTGTGCGTGATACATACCACCGCCATGTACCGACCAGACCTCGCCAGATACGCCTTTATCGGAGTCTTCTTTCTGTTTTGGGGTCTCAAGTGAATTGTCTAACCAAATAAAATAGAAAGACGCACCGATCCAGGCTATGCCTGTGATCATATGGACCCATCTGCCCAGCAGGTTAATCCAATCAAGTAAGTACGCAGTCAAGACTTAACTTCCTCGGCAGATGCTGTAGGTGAATGGAGAGACAAGCAATGGCACATGGTAGCGTGAGGTTGGGTCATTGATGCCGAATCGGAGCACGCGCAATCCGGGAATACATTATTGCCAGAATTTCCAAAGTACTCTTCGACTTCGAACTCCAGTTCATAAGTGCCTGCCTGAATAGAGCCTCGTTCCAGCAATGGTGAATCACAGCGTCCATCGTTATTAGTTCGTGTTGCAAGAATAATTGCTCGGCTCTGTCCATCCAGCTTTGTCAACCATAGAGACATATCTTTTGCAGGCACACCGTTAACAGTGTTCAGGACGTGGGTAGTGAGTTTGGTCATACGGTATTTCCGCTATTGGCTAATCGGTTGCGTCTGTTTTATAACTTGGGAAAGCTCATGTGGCGGTTTACGTCTTTATACAAGAGATATCGAAATATACCGTCGCCACCGGAGTAGCAGGCTTGCGGACAGTAAGCTCGAAGCCACATATAGTCACCCGCCTCAACCTCAATCCAATCCTGATTAAGATTATAGACGCCTTTGCCTTCAAGAACGTAGAGTCCATGCTCCATCACGTGAGTCTCCAGAAACGGGATAACACACCCGGGCTCAAAACTCACAATGGTAACGTGCATGTCGTGGCGTAAATCAGTTTTGTCGACAAAGCGTTTTGTTGACCATCCATCGTGGCTACCAGGCATGACATAGGCGTCTATATCGCTTTCCCGAGTCACAATGACATCGGGTTCATCCAAACCTTTTACGTAATTATAAGGCTTGCGAAACCAGTGAAAAATCGCCTGTTCCTGCCCTGTGTTAAAAAGCGACCATTCGCAGCTGGGAGGTAAATAGACGTAGCTGCCACACTCCAGTAAGTGTGATTTACCATTGACTGTTAATGTCAGTGATCCGGCGGTGACAAAAATCGTGGCCTGTACGCCTTCTTCTGTTTCAGGTGTTTCACTTCCACCTCCCGGTGCTGTCTCGACAAGATAGTGAGAAAAGGTTTGGCAAAACCCGCCGATTGGTGTTGCCAACACCCATAACAGCGTATCTTTCCAGAACGGTAAGCGGCTATTAACAATATCTGTCATAGACCCACGAGGAATGACAGTGTAAGCCTCCGTCACAATCGCTCGACGATCCAGGAGTGTACTCTGAGGAGGAACTTCACCTGTTCGTCCTGGAAGCCTCTCTGGATTTAGATGGTTGTTAATAGCCATGCTCCCGGGTACTTACGAGGTAGGGTTGGTCAGTGAAGCGAACTCAACAAAGTACGGTGTTGAAAACGTATATTCTTCGAGGTTATCTTCTTTACCAATGTAGTCAACTACAGCGAACAAGCTCTGCTTTACAATGGGCGTTAATACCCCATGCCAGGTGTTACGACGATAGTTAACACCCTGATAACCGTCTGTATAGAAAACCAGCGGAGCCTGTGGAGTGCCATTGACGTCCTCAGCAACAATCACAAGATAGGGATCCAATGAAGTAGGCAAAAATGTTTGCGACCCCAATGGATGGCGCTCTACATAGGTTAACAATAATGGGCTTTTATACGCGTTCGCATCGAACAGACTTATTCCTGTTGCACCGGTTTGAGAGATATCCAGCGCAGCCAAATCTGAAAACCGTCGGCAGTTACCACTGTTGATCTTAACAGAATCGCTGCCTTCGAGCTCAATCACCTCTCCAAACGGTGCAAAGGAACGTTTGGTCAGTGGTGTTGGTTTCAGTGTGTGCATAAATTGATATTCAGTAGTGTCTCACGACGCTGTCTGGCGTAGGATCACGCATTCGTTCAAGCGTCATCCCCGCGGTGTTTCCAGATCTGATGTACTTGCTGTAGCGCGGTATCGAACTGTTTCTCTATTGAGTTTTGCAGGCGGCTCTCGAATGACTCGAGAATCTCTTCGCGACTGCTGTTACGCACGGCCATAATGAAGGGAAAGCTAAAATATTTGGTGTAGACTGAATTAAGTTTCTCGAACCTCTCAAGCACCTCAGAGGAACATTGATCCAATCCTGCGCGTGACTGCTCATCAGTCGATTCTCAGTCTGCACTCTCTGCACAGCCGCTTTACCCGCAAGCTCCGGATGGGTGCGAAGCAAAGCCATTTTTTGATTATCCATTGCCGTTTCCACTATGTTACTGAGCTGCACAGACAATGCGTCAAAGTTTATCGATTGATCACGACTGACTCGTGACCAAACCACTTCAGCAACCCATGCTGAATTCTCGTAAAGCCCGCCAAATCGCTCAACAAACTGCTCTTCAGAATATTGCGTAAGATCCAGTTTTTGGTCTTTTAACTCCACTTATCAATCACTTTCATTTATCTGCCATTGGATGCTGTACCAGGTGCTAAACCCAAGACTATCTGCAATCCATTAATGTGTAAACAATATTGTATACAATTTTGTATGTGTTGTTGAGTTGATGAACATATTTGTATTTTATTCAATGAATTAAGTTGTTTTCAAACAGCATCAGATAGTTAGGCTGAGGTGATAATTACGTGTTATTGATTCAACAAGGACCCGCGTTAAAGGGCAACTGGATGATTTGGGTCTGGGCTAAAGATCGATCTGTTGCGCCAGGCCATTCTCTACCGCGCAACTAACCTCTGCCGGGGGCCTTCATTTTTGAAAAGACCGAAAGCGTCATGCCCTTCAGGTGGATTCACTTTTCAAACGACGAAAAAGTGACCAAAAGTCGTCTTGCGACTACTCAGCCCTTAGGGTGCCTGCGGCATTTGGAGAGTGATCGTGCAAGTGGATAGCGCTTGCAGCCATCCCTGGCTGACAGCGCTCTTTGTGCCATCCCCGGCTCGTCGTACCACTTGCAAGATCACACCCATAACTGATTAAACTCTTTCAGTAATTGACGAATCTGCAAGTGATGGCAAGGCTAACTTGCTTAAATTTTGATTGGTACGATCGATTTTTAGCAGTGGTACTATTTAACAGGCTTCAAAGTAGATAATTGCGGGTGTAATATTTTATTTTGCCAGTCGCTTTTTTTTTACATGGTTTCTTTTTGGACGAGCCTGCTTTAGTCCTGTAACGGTGGTGCAACTGTACATCCGTCATACGGTAATAGCACTTATATCTGGATAATTGAGAAACTTATAATAGGATGATGGGCATCCTCTTACCTGTACTGGGAGTCAAAGCTGTCATTGTAGTGGTCTGACACACAAGAGCCAGGTAACACTGGTAACCGGTACCTCATGTACTTTACTGGCATTTTTCCAGTATCGCCGACCCCAGCTGTCGAGCATTCCATCGATCAAAACATTTGGTGTAAGTTCTTCCTCATCAATTATTCCATTATCTCTTAAAAAACCGTGTAGTAGCAAAAAATTCAGTTTTTTTTCCGTTTGAGCAAAATGACATTGTTGTGTGAGGGGTTTTTAAATTCGTTCAGTATTAGATCGTTCGCGCCATCAACCATTCACGTTAGCCATGAAAATAGAATACGTTACCGTCTGGATCGTGCACTGTGAATTGTCGTATATCCCATGGCTTATCTTCAATAGAGTCAACTATATTGGCACCATGTTCTTTTAGTTTTTCGTAACAGTCATCAACATCGGAACAGAATATCCAGAGTGCCGCAGGCTCAAAAGAACCCTCTCTTTTACGAAAAAAAATAGCTGTATCGCCTTTTGACACAGCTCCCATTTCTTTTCCGATATAAAGCCACTCAATCTAAAAACCGAAATATTCCTGGTAGTACTGTTGCGCCTTTTCTACGTCTGTCACTGGCAACTCAGGAACAGGCTGGTTAAATTCCAATATTCTCTCCTCCTATTTTCCCTAACGCCTTGCTCACGCAACCCCAACTCAATGCCGGATTGCTGTATAGCGGAGCGACAGCGACACAGCAATACGGATAGCTTGTAAATTTTCGCTCCACACCGACTTGTCAGGCTTTTTCAACGGTACATAATTTCATTGACTAAATAATTACCGCCCTCTTTGTGAATACCGAGCGTGATTAGTGTCTCATTCTTTTCAAATATTCCACGCCAGTTGTACCTTACACACTCAGGGTGCTTATCTGGATGATCCGGATCAACATGCCCTTTAAGTGAGCCGAAGTATTCTCTACTTATGTATTCACCCAGATCTTCACGGATACACATCATCTCTTTTTTAAATCTAGCTGGGCCAAAGTTACTCAAAGTCTCTTTGTCAAAATGCTTAACGAACAATTCATAGTTTTCATTACCTTCTCGTTCAGCCTCAATCATTTCGTCCAGAATCTTCTCTGCCAACGCTAGCTGAGATTTTCCTACTTCCATTACGTCCTCCACTCTAAAAATGTTGTTCGTTATTTAGCCTGCCGAGGCTGTAGAAAAACTAACAACACTTGAAACTGGTGCCGACAACACCCTAAAATGGCCACGAGAGTGGCCTGCTTTTAGTTTTACTACAGCCTGAACGTCCACTTCAGCCGCACTGTAGGCGGCGATTTGCGTGCAATAATAGCGAGCTTTCGAGCTGCACACAAATCGACGCCGCCTATAGGGTCGGCCAGAAAGTGTTTGTTAGATTCACGATGCCAATGAGTTCCAGCTATTCCACTTCAGCTGAACGTTTTACTTTTATCAGATGAAAAATCGCCCCAATTATTAGAGATATCAAAGCAACCACATCTGCCAAAAACACACGCGACACTTTTGCGTTATAGTCTCCCACAGACCATGCTATTAACAGAAATGATAAAACGCTTACGGCACCTGCCACCATACCGTATACGTGTAATCTACTATTTAAAGCAGCGTACAATAAAAATACTCCAAGAAGACCAAATAATATAGCTCGATGCCTCATTAGTATTTCTATGTTATTTTCCTCGAAATTCAAGCCATATAAAGTAGAGAGATGATCAGGACCAAAAACCCCTGACAAAGGTAGTAAGTGAATTACCGCAACTATAATCAGTGCTAGTGAAACAATGCGACTCAATTTACTCTCCATGTGTTGGTTTTTTATCTAACGCCAGCCACACGCGACCCATACAAGGTGTTTTGAAGAACGAAAAAACACCTTGTATGGGTCGCGTGCTGGCGTTTTGTTAGATTCATTCTCCGCTTGCTTCTCTGAGATCACGAGGATTGAATACAAGGTACAACAACGGACCAATTGACACGAACACAAGGGTGAGCAGCACAAACGGAGTAATATACCATTTTGACTTACCCAGTCGCTTTGAGTCCGAGTACATCCAACAAATGGCCAGAAAAGCCATAATGTAGAGATCTATAACAACTTGGGCTGTATCGGGACTTGATATCAGTTGATAGCCGAAACTTAACAATGATTGGTCAGCTATAGTCATCGTATAGATCGTGTAGGCTGTAAACAAAACGAGCAGAGCTACTACGATTGTCCGAAATTTCACATCCACCTCCTATTACTTATTACTTTAAGAATCTAACAGTAGCTTATAATGACGCCTGTATAAACAAGTTCAGGAAGATGGCCGTCTAATACATTTCATCAAAATGCCTGTGTAAATCTATTCAACATGCGTAGCGACGCAACCACAGTCAATTCAAACAGATAGCCATACTTGATATAGTATCAAACCAACCAACAATCCACTATAAAGTATCAGGATGTACAAGCTCAAACCGAAATTGATCGTTAAGGGATTCCATGCTGGAGTTAAAACCCTTTGCGGCTTCGGGCGTCATACATGCGACAAGCAGAGAGCTATCCAGGTTTTCCCAGTATAGATACTCACCACTCTTCTGTACCTCACGGTTCATCAACTCGGCGATGCCTTCAATCAGACCATCCGGTGTGTATTTCCCTTGGAAATTACAGCGAATTTCATGCACGACGCCGTTTATGTTTATTTCAACCAGCCCATTGCTTGCCGCTGCTTCCGGCCATTTTATCGTTATGTTATCTGTGGCAACGGTGTAGCCGGGATAGCCAGCAGTTTCTGGGTAAGGCATTTCAGGCTTTCCTCACTGACTTCTACGTGCTCGTGAGTAAACACCATTAAGTCGAATTCCATGTCATGTTCCCGGAACACGCTGTCCAGAGTTAAAAGGGTTTCATAGGCCGCGATATCATCGTCAAAACCTTCCTGCTCCATCGCTGCGATAAGCGCTATATGCCCGTCTTCGTTCATTAGCCCCGCTGCTGAAAGTGCAGCAAGTTCTTTTTTAACGTAATCAATTTGAGTTTCTGTCATCGGATAACGATTGCCTGCCTCTGCGCCAATGACTTGCGATTCCGGCTCTTCCGGTTCCCAGAGGGCACTGCCATCCCGAAAAGCGACCTTTGCTCTGTTACCCTGCTGGTACGCCGCCTTGAGACTCAAACTTGCCCCAATTACGGCAAATGCCATTAATCCGTGTTCAAGAACACCCGCATTTTCTGATGCCGACCAGATAGTCTATACCAGCCATCCCATCGCCGCTGCAGCGATAAGCCAGCTCAGCGCGGGAAGCAAACTTATTGCGAATTTAAACATAGTGACTGACAGCAGTTTTAAAGTTGGTGGAAGTTATCAATTCTAACTGGATATCCATCTTAGCAAAACGAACGCACGAGTCACGATTGTCTCGGCAGTTGCTGTTCAAATCGTATCCACCTTTGGTGAACGTTGTAATATGTCATGACCTTGTTATTCATTCGCAGTTCATGGTTAATTTCCGACTTTGCGAATAAACTGTGAGTTAACTTAAATCCAGGCTAGTCGCTTGTGTCTTGTGAAGCATCACGTGCTGGCCAGTTCGCACTCGCCGGTGGAGCTTTTCGTTGCTCATGAGCTTCACCTTCATGCTTGCCAAGCTCCCAACCAACATCAGTCAGGTTTTTAGTCGCCCAATCAACAGATTCCTGATCGGTTACAGTGGCGATTGTGTCATTCCAACGATTAAGCCAGCTAGCCATGCAACTCATTGTTACAATTTCAACTATTTGTTCTGCAGAATAATGTTGTCTTAGCGCATCGAAATGCTCAGGACCAACGGCATTCGGTGATTGACTTGAATCCCTCATCAAGTCTAGTGCTACACGCTCGGCATCATTAAACAAATCACTTGTTTCATATTCCCACAAAGCTTTGACGCGCTCGGTTGGTACATTCATTTTATCCAGAGAGTATGCACCATGGGACTGACAATGAACGCAACCACCGGCCACGCTAGCCATAGTAAACAACATTCTTTTGAATTCTTTTGAAATGGTGCGATCACTGTTGACCAGGTCCTTCAATTCCTGCAATTTGTCTTGCAGTTCCGGCCAGGAACTGAGTTCGAAGTCTTGTCGATTAGAATAACGGCTCATTGCG
>CAZNOB010000152.1:0-2312 GCA_964574535.1 uncultured Granulosicoccaceae bacterium
AATTCCAGGCACGCTGCGTCCAGGGGATTCGTTTTCTGTAGTTCATAAGCTTCAGAAAGGCTATTAGTGATTAAAACATTAAATCCTGCTGTTCCGATTAACATAGCGGTACTTTTACCTACAAGATTATCGGTTTGAAAAATCAAAACTGTTTTTAGATTCGGATCAATCGCCTGATCTGGTTTTTTATTCAGCGAGTCTTGCGGCAATTTCACTCCAGCCAGGATATTCGGAATTCGCACTGTCACAGTTGTACCGCAGCCAGGGGATGAATCGATGTCTATTTTCCCATTCAACCTTTTAATCATTTTCAACACCGAATTCAAGCCAAGCCCCATGCCAGATAGATAACTGTCAGCGAGCATTTTACCTTGATAGAATTCGCGATAAAGCCCCTCCAGGTCTTCTTTTCCAATACCGATGCCCGAATCTGTCACCGATAATATAACCGAACTATCCTGATTGTAGTCGGCGACGATTTTGACAAAACCGACGTCAGTAAATTTTATCGCGTTATCAATCAGGTTGCGAAGAATGCGATCAAACAGTGCTCTGTCCAGATGAACAATCTGATCATCACTTACTGTTACTTGCAACTGCAAAGATTTCTCTTTTGCGGGACGAAGAAACTGGTTCGCTATACGTCGGGTTTCAGCACCAAGATCAATTTCAACCGGGCACAACTTTAAGACTTCCACGTCAACCCGCGCGATATCAAGCAGCACGTCGATTTCGCGGGTTATGTCTTTCGCCACCTCAGACAGATCACGAACAATATCTTTGCTGCAGTCATTCAGTTCCTGTTTTTGCAAAACCGCAGTGAACATCTCTAAAGCGTGCAGTGGTTGTTTTAAATCGTGGCTGGTTGAGTAGTAAAACTGATTCTTACTTCGATGTAGCAGCTCAACAGCATCCAGGGCGGCTTCACACTGTTGACCGGACACCTTTACTGAATCAAGCTCTGCCGCCAGCTCTTTATTGTCTGCCTGCAAACTCTGGCGGGTTTTACGACACAAATAATATCCCAGCAGAAAACCCAACCCGACAGCCAGACAAGCACCCGACAGAACCTGCCAGGAAACCAATTCAAACATCATTTTCAATGGTCTATTTACCGCGCACTTCTGGTTTAGTTTTTGAACATTTGTGTCACACATCGCCATATGGGCATTTTATTGCTCATGGCTCTGCAGGAATCAGTTGACCCGCCGATATCCTGACGCAATATCGAAAGCCCAGACACTAAAAAAATTTCCCGGCTTCGATGCTTAAAACATATTAAACAATTACTTACAAATGCGCACCGATAAGCACATATAAATAACAGGCCGCCCGGCGAATTGAACGCCGAGGCAAGATTGCGGAAATAACAACCATGAACAAGCACAATCAGTACTACTCCGATTGGGAAGAGTCTCGTGAAACCGAAGACTATCGAGATCAGGAAGCACAAGTTATTTACGCAGACCACATTGATAACGGCTATCGGGACGATCACCCAGCCAGCTTCCATGACGAGCAATCATATCAAAACCCGAGTCAATCGTTTGAGAGATACAACGCAGATGAGAGACAGCAGTATGATGAACAGGATGGCTACTACCCTGCTCCGGATTTTGCCTCAACCTACTATAACCGCGAATCCGAACGCGGCTTTAATTTGGTCGATATCGCCGATATTCGCCACAACGACTATGAAAGCAACGACCAACACGAAGCAGACTACTACGCCGCTCCCCAACAGGCATTACCACATGATCGCCAGGATTTAATTAGTAATATTACCGCAAGCACGAAGTCATCTGGAATTCAGATGGTTGCTGACGACTTTATCGACATCTCTAAGCCATCCATCGGTTCTCGACTACCAAAGGTAGTAACCCTTGCAGGGTTAGTGCTGTTTGGCGCTGTATTGGCAGCCTGGCTTCTGTACTCAAGCCAACCGGAGTTATCTGCCGCTGATATCGTTCAGATGGACACGTACGACGGAGAACAGGTAACACCGGCAATATTTAATCTGGCAGACCTTAAAGAATGCGCATCGTTAAGCGACTGCATCAAAGATTCACTTGCGGAGTCGAAAGCAGAGATTGCTCAATATACCCGCGAAACCTCAGCCCTTCGCGAGATCCCTGCGGTAAATTCGGTACCAGTCACACCACAGCAGAATGCTGTTATCGAGCAGAGCATTTCGACAGAAACTACCAGTGAGAGCTCACTGCCGGATCAGCTACAGGTAAAGAAACAATGGAGTATCATACGCTCAACGCCAGACTCTAATGGAAACATCATCACCTCACTCGCCAAAGGTG
>CAZNOB010000152.1:2412-12405 GCA_964574535.1 uncultured Granulosicoccaceae bacterium
ATACGCTCAACGCCAGACTCTAATGGAAACATCATCACCTCACTCGCCAAAGGTGTTAACGTCAGAATAATAGCCAGCGTTGGAAATTGGTACGAGATAGAAGCTATCAACTCAGCAGGGACTCGAGGTTATATGCACAGGTCTACGATCGAAAGATCTTATTAAAACAGCACAGAGCATTTCCAAAACACCGCCGTCCGCAATTTTTCAAGAACAGTGGTGTCACAACTTTAAGCCAATTGCTGCTATCTCCACTGATTTTACATATTATTGCGAGCAAGACACTCAGAATCGGTAATTGGCGCAACCGGCCAAAGCACCAGATACGATATCAGGTTTTTTTATCAGAGCGCTCCAGAAGCCACTCTCCGATCAATGGCCATACATCCACTGATGCGTTGCGAGAGCTGATCAGGCGTGCGTGCGTGTAGTCCTCAAGATGCCCGTGCGCTTTACCGAATATTGCAAATGTTTTATCCGTTGATCCAATTGAGCGGTGTAGCTTTTCAACACCAACCGAAGGTGCAATAAATCTATCTGCGACAGCGGCTAAAGAGAGAACTGGCGCCGTCACTGATTGCATGGCATGCATATAGTCAAATCCATCATACCCTGACCAGCGCCCCTTGATGCTCCATGCAAGCCATTGATCCATCACGCTGGCAAATTCATTCTCTGGTCCAAGTGAAAGTAGTTTTCCCGGCGCCGTATTTAACACCTTCAATACTATTCTTGATACTCGAAATATGGCTCTGCTGCGCCAGCTCCGGCCAGCCTCAGTCGTTTGACTTGCCAGAGTGACGAGACCTGTCACTTTAGTCTGGTGTTCCGGAAATCGACTCAAATACATCAACATTGCGAGTCCACCTCCGCTATGTCCAACCCACCAAAGCGGTTGTTGTTCACAACCTGAGAAGTATTCAAGCACCGCCTGGGTATCTTCGAGACTCATTGATTCAAACGAAGGGTCGTTCGCCGGCTTATCACTCAGCCCATGCCCCTGTGAGTCAAGCAACCAACACTCAAACCCCAGAGAGGCGAGATACTTTGCCAGGCCGCGACATGCGCGAAAATTAGAGAACATACCATGTGCCAGTACCACTGTGCCGACACTTAGCCGGGATGGTTCAAGTTGGTGCAAACATAGCCGCGTGCCAGATTGATTAAAGATAAAGTGACGTTTCAAATATGTTTTGCCGCACAATTACAAGATTGCTGAACCCGGAACTATCAGCGTTATCATTCTAAAACGACTTCTATATTATCAAGTGAAGTTTTGCGTTCCGATCTAATTTTCTCAAGGCGCTTGCTGGCGATAAGAGACTGCAGCATGGGAATATAATACTGCCCGTCGCCTTCGAATCGAAGCTCTGATTCAGTGGTAGTGATCCAGCCACGTTTATCTAACTCTGTCCAGATCGCACTGTATTGATCCAGCAAATTTTCATTAAAAATTTCGCGATAATCAAGATGATTTATTTTCATCGTTTGCATGGACTGAAACAACCATGCCAGCTTTACATCGCGATGGGTATATTTAAAACCCCGAGCCACCGGGAACTGGTTTTCCTCGATAGCAGCTACATACTCTTTCAAAGATGTCTGATTCATATAAATCCAGCTTTCGTCGAGTTTGTCTGCACCATTGACATGAAAATTAACCGCGGCAAATCCAATTCCGCAAACCTGCTGGGTTTTATTGATATCACCTTTTTCATGCTGCACAAAATTGTGCATATTGTGCTCATAATCATAACGATTTAGCCGCTGGTTTTTCTCTGGCGAGGGAATGCGCTGCCAGTCGTATACGGTTACCTGCTCGAACCCCTGGGCAATCAGAAAGTCTCTGGCCACATGGTACATTTCGATATTGGTTTGAATCGAGGGTAAAAGCTCGCGCTTTTTCCTGGAAGCAAAATCGCTGCGTCCGGCCACATTCAATTCATAGTGAGTCAAATGATGAACACCTGCTTCGACTGCAATGCGCAAGTCTTCCAGCATATCTGCCATCGTTTGCTCGGGCCAACCGTAGATCAGATCGATACTCGACACAAGATCGTACTTTTCGCAGTGCTTCAGCGCAGAAAATACCTGGCTGTTATTTTGTTTTCTGCCACTGTACTTAATCAGGTTCTCGTTGAGCTGTTGCACACCCATGCTGATCCGATTAAATCCGGCATTTTTAATTGCGCGAATTTTCTCTTCATTAAAAAGCTGCGGTATGCCTTCGAGAGTTTTTTCAATATCATCAGGCACACCTCCATAGAGCTTATCTACATAACCCATAATCTGCCCATAATGCTCAGGATGATAAAGGTTCGGCGTGCCGCCACCAAAATATATGCTGGATAGCTCGTCGTTTTGATAGTAGGGCTTATACATCTCGAATTCTTTTTCGAGATAACCCATATAGCTTTCTACGCCCTTGTTGCCTGAATAGTCTTCACTCGGGAACAGACAGAAACCGCACCGCGCCGGTTTGGTTTTCAAACAAAATGGTGTGCCAACATACAGATTGACCGCAAACTTATTCTCGCGGGCAAAGCCCTGGCGTTTTTCGAGAAAATGGGGAAGAGGTTCTTCGAACGGTTTCCAGTGCATCGGGGAGGGATGCCCGTGCAAAACTTTATTTGACTGGCGTCGAGTGGATTCTTTGTCGATAAAGTTTCGAACTTCAATATCGGTGTAAGACGAATGATCGCCTGATGCGGCCAGGGGCTGCGGGGGCTGGTTTAGCCGCACCGGCTGAGGTGTTGGAGCGGTACTAATTTCACCACCAGTCACCGCGGCAGAGGAACTACTTGTTGTTATCACTGTGGTTGCCTACAAATTCTCTGTCATAGATTTCCTTAATGTTCCTTACTCTTTCGAGGGGCTTAACTTCTCTGGCCTCGGCTTCATGCTACATGAGAATGGTTATTCTCTACCAGCATTTTCCGAAACTATTTTAAGCGGTACAGTATCAACGCTTACGCCAATGGCCCGGGCTGCCATTTATCAGTGTCTGATTATTAGTGTCGAGATATTTCGGCAACATACAGCGCCATCCAGTAAGTTCGATAAGCAGTCGAAAAACGCAAAGCGTTTGCTCTTGATCTTCGCTCTTGATCTACCCGCGTTTAAGTCAGTGTATGCCGCAGACACCCGAAGGGCTGAATTGTCGCAAGAAGACTTTTAGTCACTTTTCGGCTGTTGAAAAGTGACTCCGCCTGAAGGGCATGTCCTTTTTGGTCTTCTTGGATTCAAAAATGAAGGGTCCCGGCAGGGACGTCATGTTAGCAGCGCGACAGCGCACCTACGCCGGGGCAGACCTCTTACGATGCCAGCAGACCATGCCGGGGAAGACGATTCGAATTTTTGGGGTGCCCGATTGGTTGTTCTCGCAACTCGATACTGATCCTGGAAGCACTCACTGAGAGAACCCCTCGCTACAGCCGACTTTACGCTGCGTTTTTATAGAGATCGACCTGATTCACCAGTGCCGGTATTTCAATCGCCTGAACGGGTTTGCTGAAATAGTACCCTTGAATATACGGGCAGTTGAGTTCTTTCAAGTGTTCAAGCTGTTCTTTTGTCTCAACCCCTTCGGCTACCACGTCATAGCCAAGACCAAGCGATAGCTCCATGATCGCCTGCACTAACAGGATCGAAGAGGTATCGTCAGGCAACCCCATAATGAATGACCGATCAATCTTAAGCGTATCAACTTCCAGTTTGTCCAATACAGAAAGCGACGAATAGCCTGTACCGAAATCATCAATAGCAATTCGAACACCGGCACTTCGCAGTTGCTGGCAAACATTACTGTGCTGGACAGGATCACGGGTCATGCTTTCTGTGATCTCTACTTCCAGATCACCGGGACGCAGCTTATGTTTACTCACCGTGTCGATCACCTTTTGACAAAAGGTATCTTCAACAAAATGACTGCCTGAAATATTGATTGCCATTTGTAACGCGATACCTGCCTCATTCCATTCACGTAGCTGTTTGCACGCGGTATCCAGTACCCAGTCACCAATCTCGTTAATCATCCCTACGCGCTCAGCCGTACTAATGAACACATCCGGAGGGATCATTCCTTTCTCTGGATGGCGCCATCGGATCAATGCCTCAACACCACTTAAACAATAGTCTTCCAATGCAACTTTAGGCTGATACCAAAGTTCAAACTGATTAGTATCAATGGCCTGGCGCAAACTGGCCTCCAATTTAACCCGGTCCGCGGTTTCAGACAGCATTTGAGGATCAAAGAACTGATAGCCATGCTTGCCATTCTGCTTTACCGAGTACATGGCCATATCTGCACTTTTCAACAACGTACTCGCATCTGTGCCATCTTCAGGATACATAGACACGCCGACGCTCAGTTTGGGCTGAATTCGATGGTTACGAATCTCGACAATCTGCTGCGTAAACTTCAACAACATCTCCGTAATACGAGCAACTTCGTCTTTGTCCCTCACACCATGCAACACGATACAAAACTCATCTCCGCCGAGCCTGGCCGTCACGTCACTGGCTCGAACAGATGACTTGATGTAGTCGGCAAAAATTCTTAAATATGTGTCTCCCACCTCGTGACCATAAGAGTCGTTCACCCCTTTAAAGTCATCTAGATCAATAAAGACAACAGCGAATTTGTCACCGGACCGGCCAGACAGCAATACCTGGGTTTTCAATTGTTCATGAAAATGGCCACGGTTAGACAGTCCCGTTAGCTCATCAAAAAATGCCATCTTATAGATCTTTTGCTCTGCAACCTTTAGCGCCGAAATATCCTGCACTGTCCCCAGCAACATAGACACCCCGTTTGAATCAACAATACACTTGGTGATCTGATTCATATCGCGGTACAAACCAACACTGGAACCGACCATGCGATATTCCACAGCAGATTCATTGTCCAGCCCGTGCTCAGAAGCAAGCACTCTTTTTAGACGGCTGACATCATCAATGTGCACAACCGACATCCAATCACTGATTGCAACACGATTTTTCTTGAAACCCCACATCACAGCAAGGTTTTCTGACAACTCAATTTCCTCTGATTTCATATCCCACTGCCAGTAACCCATTCTGGCAATTTGCTCCGTAGTGCGGATCAGGGAAAGGTTTTGGTCTTGCGAATCCTGACGAAGCCGTAATAACTGCTGATAATTGGCGCTTACTTCCTTACCGCAACTGAGGAGAAAGCCAAAGATAAACAAATTAAAGAAAGCAATTTCCAGTGAAAATGTATCACCGGCGGTAAGAAGCCTCGCCTCGACAGAGACAACTATAATCCCCTGAAACCACAGCGCAGTGCTTTTGTCATAAGACAACGACGCTAAGGCCCCACCAGCGACTCCAACCAACATTAAAACCAGCATTACCTGATGACCGGGATTCGGAGGGTAAATCAACCACATGGTCGACGCCCATGCAATCGATGAGACAATTGCACCGAAGGTAAACCGTCGCTGCCAGTAATTCACTCTGCTGTCAGCCATCGCGTCACGACGAAACAGAATACTGTCAATCCAACGCAGACCATAAACTGAGCACAGCAGTGCTCCCCACACCCAAATCGCAAATCCGTCTGAGAATTCCTGGAACATCGACAGCAGAACAAAAGCCGCAGTTATGGATCCAAACGCAGAATATTTTACCGCGCCATAAAGCAGTTCATTTTGATTTGCGCGAATTTTTTCGAGCTTCGACAAAGTATCGTGGCCCATGCGGTTTCTCTCAACTTAATTCTGAGAACAAGACCAGTCCCTGGTCGTAATAGGTGCTCACTCGGACGGACTTGAGCATAGGCAGTACAGAAAGACTTTGGCGACCAATGAACAGGGAATATTAAGTGAAAAAGGGTTAGACACTGAGCCCGGTCAAGTGGAAATGTGCAAAGTGCCTTGCAGTAGTACTTAACAGAGGAACTGCGTCACAAACAGCTTGTCTTTGCGTCAGATTAAAGGGCTGTCACCGAGAGGTAAATCAAGACCGGTTTGCATTGCACAAACCGGGCTCTACTCCAATATTGTTGCAGATCAGAAACTACTGACCGCCTGGCTTTTCAGAGAAGTGTTCACGTTTATTTTCTACTTCTTTCCACTTTTCAGCATCTTCCGGCACCTTTCCAATCTCGGTGATATTCGGCCAAACCTCCGCAAATTTTGCGTTCAGCTCAAGCCAGTAGTCAAGGCCATCTGCTGTATCGTCCACGATTGCATCCACGGGGCACTCCGGTTCACAAACTCCGCAGTCGATGCATTCATCCGGGTGTATAACCAGCATGTTCTCGCCTTCGTAGAAACAATCTACCGGGCAAACCTCCACGCAGTCCATATGTTTACATTTAATGCAGCTCTCAACGACCACATAAGTCACGGGCAGATCCTCAGCTTTTGGTTCAGCTTTATGTTGGGGGTTATTAAAGGGAGAGGGTCAGATTGCGAATACCGATACCGTACCAATTCAATTGCCTGCGCCCGCACTTCTGTGCATCTCAATCTGGCCACCAGGTTTTTGGCCAATTCGAGGGGCTTCGGCAATTCCGTTCGCAATCGGCCTTCTATTGATATACTAACGAATTGCAAACGCGGCATGCAAGCAGATACCCGCCTCTAACGGCCGGATCACTGATTATTGCATCAACACAAGCTCTAAAACCCCGGCCAAAGCCATGTCCCACCCCTCTCCAAGTGCATTATCCGAACTCAAGGTCATTGATCTGACCCGTATTCTTGCCGGGCCATGGGCCACCCAAACCCTGGCAGACCTGGGTGCGGAGGTCATCAAAATTGAAAATCCACGCGGCGGTGACGACACCCGCAACTGGGGGCCTCCTTTTGTCGGGCCGGATTCACTCGACAGCACGCAGCACTCTGCTTACTTCTGTACCGCCAACCGCAATAAAAAATCGCTGACGCTGGATTTCGCCACAGCGGAGGGGGCAGAGCTGGTCAAGGTACTTGCCAGCCAAAGCGATGTATTTATCGAAAACTTCAAAGTCGGCGGACTGTCCAGGTACGGCCTGGACTATGAATCCTTAAAAAAAATCAACCCGGGTCTGATCTACTGCTCTATAACCGGGTTTGGACAAACAGGTCCTTATGCAGATCGAGCGGGTTATGATTTTATAATTCAGGCGATGGCTGGACTGATGAGCGTGACCGGCCAGCCACCCGACTCACCTGGCGACGAGCCGATGAAGATCGGTGTTGCATTGACAGATATTCTGACGGGGCTCTATGCATGTATCGGCATTCTCGCCGCTGTGAAACATCGCGATAGCACCGGAGAAGGACAACACATCGATATGAGCCTGATGGACGTCTCGGTGGCTGCGATGGCCAATCAGGCACTGAATTATCTGGTGAGTGGCCAGTCACCAGAGCGGATGGGCAATGCACACCCCAATATTGTCCCCTATCAGGTGTTCCCGACGGCCGATGGACATCTAATCATCACCGCAGGCAATGACCGTCAGTTCCAAAGCCTGTGTAACGAACTGGGAGAACCACAACTTGCTGAAGATCCGCGCTACACACATAACGCGGACCGAGTAAAAAACAGAGACTCACTGGTGGGTGCGATTAATGCGCTCACCGCCAGACAGTCAACCAGCCACTGGATCAAGGTACTCGGCGAAGCCATGGTCCCGTGTGGACCAATCAATAATATGCAGGATGTTTTTGCAGATCCCCATGTCGTGGCACGCGGTACTGAAATAAGTTTGCCGCATGGCGAACACAGTATTCCGGGTGTTGCGTCACCCTTGCGTTTATCGAATACCCCGCCCGTTTACCACAACCCACCGCCAGACCTGGGGGAGCACACGCTGTCCGTATTATCCGAACAGCTTGGACTTAGTGACGTAGAAATTAAAAAACTAATTGAAGCCGGAATATGCAGCCAAAAGCATCAAGCCAACGATGAATGACTCATTCAATAAACCTGTGGCATCGCAGTTAATTGTTACCGAATCTCCCGCTTTGGCCACTAGAATATAGCCGGCTCGTCGACTGGCTTACCATGAGAGGTTTCCAGAAAATCAAAGTCACATCCGCTGTCTGCCTGCAGAATATGGCGAGAAAACATCCATCCATAGCCACGTTCATAACGCGGTTGTGGTGGTTGCCATTGAGCCTGACGCTTCTGCAGCTCGCTGTCGTCAACCTGCAGATCAATACTACGCGCCAACACATCTACCGCTATTACGTCACCTGTTTTCACCAGCGCCAACGGCCCGCCGACGTAGGACTCCGGAGCAACATGCAGAATACAGGCACCATAACTGGTACCGCTCATCCTTGCATCAGAAATTCGTACCATATCGCGCACCCCCTGCTTCAGCAGCTTTTGCGGTATCGGTAACATACCCCATTCCGGCATACCCGGACCACCTTTGGGTCCGGCATTGCGAAGCACCAACACGGTATCGGCAGTGACATCGAGATCCGGGTCATCGATGATATCTTTCATTTCCTGATAGGAATCAAAGACAAGTGCCGGACCTTCATGTTTTAACAATCGTTCTTCACAGGCAGAAGGCTTTATCACACAGCCATCCGGTGCCAGTGAGCCTTTCAATACGGCCAGCGCTCCCTCAGCATAGATTGGGTTATCAACGGATCGGATGACATCGTCATTATAAACACTGGATTTATCTATTACATCGCCAATCGTTTTTCCGGATACAGTAATGCAGTCTCGGTGCAACTCACTTTCGATTTGCGACAACATCGCCGGTAATCCACCGGCATAAAAGAAATCTTCCATCAGGTAGGTATCGCCACTTGGCCTGACATTGGCAATCACTGGCACCGTTCGACTCTTGGTCTCAAAATCTTCAAGGCTTAAGTCAACGCCACTGCGTCTTGCCATCGCGATCAAGTGAATAATTGCGTTGGTTGAACAGCCCATGGCCATGGCCGCTGTCACACCGTTTTCATAGGCTTTTCGGTCCAGAATATCAGAAGGTTTAAAGTCATCCCACACCATTTCACAGATGCGTCTGCCCGAAGCACTACACATGCGTATATGATTGGAATCCGCTGCCGGTATCGAACTGGCGCCATTCAGACACATACCAATACTATCTGCAATAGACATCATTGTGGCGGCTGTGCCCATGGTCATGCAGGTGCCGTAGGAACGCGCAATACCTCCCATCACATCGTTCCACTCATCACGTTCAATCACTCCAGCACGTAAGTCATCCCAGTATTTCCACGAATCAGAACCGGAGCCCAGAGTCCTGCCCTTGTAGTGCCCCCGCAGCATGGGTCCGGCGGGCACATAGATAGCAGGGATATCCATACTGATCGCCCCCATTAAGACGGCCGGAGTGGTTTTGTCACAGCCACCCATAAGCACCGCCCCGTCCACCGGATGGCTACGCAGTAACTCTTCGCATTCCATCGCCAGAAAATTGCGATATAACATGGTTGACGGTTTAACAATCGGCTCTGACAGGGAGATAGCGGGCAATTCCAGCGGCATACCGCCAGCTTGCAACACACCCCGTTTTACGTCATCAACTCGATGCTTGAAGTGAGAATGGCACTGATTGATATCGGACCAGGTGTTGATGATTGCAATTACCGGTCGATTACCCCAGTCTTCCTCGGCATAACCCATTTGCATAAAACGTGATCGGTGACTGGAGGAACGCAGATCGTCCTCGCCCAGCCAACGATAACTGCGGAGATCTTTCGGGTCTTTCTTTGCTGAAGTGCGCTTGTCTGCCATTTTATTCACCAATCGATGTTTCCTCGAATAATACCTGAAAGCTACTGACGCTGAGGCACTATGTATACAGTTCCAAACTACTTTTGGGGCGGCTTTTTCAAAATAGCACTGTGTCTTTCGAAACCAGAAGAAAATCTGGTGTTACATCTCGGCCCATCCTCCTCGGCACGTGGCGGGCCACGTTTCTCAGACGATGGGCCGGCCTGATTTGCCAGATTTCCTCTGGACGCCCCGTGCTGACTGAAATTAGGCTCA
>CAZNOB010000153.1:0-12387 GCA_964574535.1 uncultured Granulosicoccaceae bacterium
AAATCTGGCGTCACATCTCGGCCCATCCTCCTCGGCACGTGGCGGGCCACGTTTCCCAGACGATTGGCCAAGCTGTTTAATTGAATTCATCATCAACAAACCCTCCTCAGCTATGGTTTACCCGTGCTGACAATTATATTGCCGGTTTCATAACGCCACAGCGGAATCGTGGTATTTTTTTTCGATGCCTGACCAGCCAGCACGCGGCCCGCTAAATCGTATTGACTGCCATCACAGGGATCACTAAAACCACTGTGGTTATCGGTATCTGCCACAATCTCAAGCGCGCATCCGGACCCGGTTCCCAATCCCAAAGAGACAAACCACCCAGGGGTTGATGAACGCAGCGCGTTTTGTGCAGATACCGGTTGCGAGGATTTATCACTGGCAGAGTCTCCCAGAGTTGCCGAGTCCGCAGTTTCGAGCGCGCGCTCTTGTTCAGGTGTTCGGCGTGCAATTATCAATGGTTTACTAAACCACTCATGCAACTCGACTTCGCCACTTATCATATCAGACACATCAAATGCGGTTTCAACAACCCTGGCATTAACCGGTGCCTTGTTATTGAACAGAGGTGAAAAAATTACCCAGGATCCAACCATCACAGACACACACAACATGACCTTAACTGCAACCCGAAGCAGCAATCGTCGATCGTTTGGCGTAGAGTGGTCAGATAAAGACAAAAACATCACCTGCAAATTGATTAACAGCCATCATAACAACTCGGCAGCAAGGCCGTCACACCTTCGTGTTGTATTTAGTACCAGGCGAGGTGCAACATGAACAATCCCGGAATTGCAATCGCCACATTTGAGGTGTCGGGCAAGAGATCCGCACCCACCAGCCAATCCAGAGCAACCGCCCTGGCTGCAGCCACTCAATTGCAGATTGCCACTGACGAGCAGCTCCCTGGCCTATCATTTTATCTTTATTGGCGTGATCATCAGCTAACCTTAAGAGATCAAAGCAGCAAAAATCCAATTGATATCAGCATCGATTTCTGCGCTGGCAAAAACCGTCATCGATTGCAGTTCGGTGGCGGGTATGGACAGCCGCTGGCACGCGCAGTTAATGCAAAACCACAGCAGGCACAGACTATCTGTGATGCCACCGGTGGTCTCGGTCAGGATGCCTTCGTTTTTGCAGCCCTTGGCTGTGATGTTGTTGTGGTCGAACAATCGAAAATTGTGACAGCATTACTGAGAGATGCGCTCCAGCGTGCGCTTGAAAATACAGAAATCTCAGTCATTGCAAAAAGAATGCAGATACACCAATTTGACAGTTGCCAGCTCCCACAGAACTGGCCACTTAAAGAACCTCCGTCTACAGTCTACCTGGACCCAATGTATCCGGACAATGGCAAAAGTGCTGCAGCAAAAAAAGGCATGAGCACGCTACAAAAACTTTTGCCACTAGAGCATTCTCTGCACAGAAATAATAGTTTGTCACCCGGAGATGACAATTCCCTTCTACATGCAGCAATGGCAACAGCAACCAGGCGCGTAGTGGTTAAACGGCCCGCGAAAGCTCCTGCATTGACAGGATATCTGCCAGTGGGTTCTGTTAAATCACCGAATACACGCTACGATATTTACAAACCGCTTACTAATCTCGAAAGTTATTGAACTGCAGCGGCAAATCAAGTTCTACCTGCTTCAGCATCGCTATAGCGCCTTGCAAATCATCCCGTTTTTTACCGGTAACTCTGACTTGTTCCCCCTGAATCGCTGCCTGCACTTTGGCTTTGGACGATTTAATCGCTTTCACTATTTTGGACGCAGTTTCTTTATCAATACCCTGTCGGACAGACATCGTTTGTCTGGCTTTTTGTCCACTTGTCTGGATTTGCCCTTGATCGAGGCATGAGATATCAATACCGCGTTTGGTGAGTTTTTGCAGAATAATAGGCTGCATTTGCTGAACCTGGAAATCACTATCTGCGGTCAGAGTCATCACAGATTCAGCCAGTTCAATTTTGGCATCAGACCCTTTGAAATCAAAACGATTAGAAATCTCCCGATTGGCCTGATCAATAGCATTGGCCAATTCGTGCTCGTCGATTTCAGAAACTACATCAAAAGAAGGCATGCTGACTCCCGATATTCAGTGAAACCTGTATGATACAACATCAAAAGGCTATACGCCCAACATCACAATAGACCCTCTTTTCCCTGAACCTATGAATAACAACGGCCCAACCGATACTCCTGCTAACAATGGTGACTTGCACGCTGTTCGCAATGACTACCAGCAAGCAGAACTTACTCGATCACAAATGCCGGACAATCCATTCAAGATGTTTAGTCAGTGGATGCAAACGGCACGTGACAGCGGCCTGATCGATGCCACGGCAATGACTCTGGCAACCAGCACACCCGATGGCTTGCCATCAGCGAGAATTGTATTACTAAAACAATTCGGTGAAGCAGGTTTCTGCTGGTACACAAACTATGAAAGTCGCAAAGGAAACGAGCTGGCAAAAAACCCGAATGCGGCATTACTTTTCTACTGGCGCGAACTGGAACGTCAGGTGAGGATTGAAGGGAGGGTAGAAAAAATGCCTGCTGAAGATTCTACTGCTTACTTTAAATCCAGACCCGACGGCAGCAAATACAGCGCAGTTGTTTCTCCGCAATCTCAGGCAGTACCTGACCAGGCATGGCTTGCGGATCGTAAAAAGCTACTGGCACAGGAACAAACACCCGGTCAGCTTGAACGCCCCGAATTCTGGGGCGGGTATCAACTGACACCTTGTGCGTTTGAGTTCTGGCAGGGCAGACCCAGCCGATCCCACGACCGCTTTCAGTATATGCTCAACGAAGACAATCAGTGGGACCTGCAACGGCTTGCGCCGTAAATACAGTACCTGACTTTAAAACAGTATTACTCGATCGGCGACTCACCGAGCATACCCAGCAACAAGGGAAACAATTCCTGCTGCCGGTGATTATAACGATACTCGCTTTCCTTAAGATGGCAGTAAAACTTTTCGCGGCGTAAACCTTTGAACTTGCCAAGTCTCACCCGCAGGAAAGAACCGAAAGCCTCGATATGTTCTATATCTTTGGCCTGGTAAGCCCGTTGGAACGTTTCACTTTTAATCTTTAAACGCATATCGCGCCTGACATCAATGCCGATAGGATATTCGCGCCAGGTGTTCCGTGACGCTTTTTCCGGCTCAGCATCGCCACGCGGACCGGAATTTAAAAGTGAACAATAAATCTGTTCATCCAAAATAAAGATACGAACTCCAACGACACCATCGCTTTCACTTTCCAGATAACCTGAGACAGGCTGGTCCGTTGGTGTACTGCGTCCTCTACCTGCGTTGAGACCAGGTGTCCCGGAGGCATTGGATTCACTCCATTGCGCTATCCGGTCACGCAGCTTTAAAAAAATTGAATTAACTGATCTGACGTTGACACCGGTTTGGTTAGCCACCTGAACCGCTGTTAAATCCATCGCGAAAAGCTCAAGTATCTGTTGAAACCGTTGCTCGTCCAGTTTCGAGTGTTTGTAATATTTATTTTTAACCGCGTACATTTTATCCCCTGTCTACACTGTGCCCGGGCTTCCCGCCAAAGACACAGATTTACAACTCACTGAAATCTCAGTTTATGCAACTTCATCGATTACGCTTGTGATTCAGATCACATTCAAGGGATGATGAAGCCAGGGCCTAATAAACAACTAAATGAATGATTCATAAAAGAAACAAGAAGTATATAATCTTGAATAGTGATCACCAGAATTAGCGACTATTGAGACCCCTTCATGTCACAAGCTCTCTTCAGCGAACCGCAGCAGCCAATGCCCGAAAGTACCCGGGATTCACTGGTCAAAGAATTCCTTCGGTTTTTACCGGACGAATCAGTACTGCGTGAAGATCAGGATCTGCTTCCCTATGAGTCCGACGGGTTAGCGGTCTACCAGCAAAAACCCCCGGTAGTGGTGCTGCCCGATACGGTAGAACAGGTGCAAAAAATCCTGAAAATCTGCCAAGCTCGCAAAGTCCCTGTAGTTGCCAGAGGCGCAGGTACCGGCTTATCCGGTGGTGCCCTGCCACTGTGTGACGGTATTGTTTTAGGCATGGCAAAATTTAATCAAATCATTAACATCGATCAGGCGGCTCGCACTGCCGTGGTACAACCCGGTGTTCGGAACCTGGCAATATCGGAAGCGGTATCGGGCTACAACCTCTACTACGCACCCGACCCATCATCACAAATAGCCTGCACCATCGGCGGCAATGTGGCAGAAAACTCCGGCGGCGTTCACTGCTTAAAATACGGAATGACTGTGCACAACGTTCAGCAAGTCAAGGCTGTCACCATGGACGGAGAGCTAATCACCTTTGGCAGCAAAGCACCCGACGTCCCCGGCTATGATCTGCTGGGCGTACTTCATGGCTCGGAAGGTATGTTGGCAGTGACGGTTGAAATCACCGTAAAACTATTGCCTAAACCCGCATCAACCAAACTACTAATGGCAACCTTTGACAGTGTTGATAAAGCTGGCGATGCAGTCGCCGCGATTATTGGCAGTGGTGTTATCCCTGCTGGCCTTGAGATGATGGATAATCCGGCCATTATTGCCGCTGAGGCATTTGCGCAATGCGGATACCCAGAAGACGCCGAAGCACTTTTCCTGTGCGAGCTTGACGGCACTGAAGAAGAAGTCGCCGATCAGGTTCAGAAGGTAGAAAAAATCATCCGTGAAAAAGACGTTACCACCCTCCACATCGCTCGCGATGAAGCTGAAAGAATGCTGCTATGGAAAGGACGCAAATCGGCGTTCCCCGCTGTCGGACGTTTATCGCCTGACTACTACTGCATCGACGGCACCATTCCACGCCGCTACTTATCCACGGTTCTGCAAAAGATGAACACATGGTCGAAGGAATACAACCTAAGAATCGCGAACGTTTTCCATGCCGGAGACGGCAACTTACACCCACTGATCCTGTTTGATGCGAACATCGATGGTGAACTGGAACGCACTGAGGAACTCGGGGGTAAGATCCTCGAGCTCTGCGTTGAAGTTGGTGGCACAATCACCGGAGAACATGGCGTAGGTATGGAAAAAATTAATCAAATGTGTGTGCAATTCGGTAGCGATGAGATCACTCAATTTCATGCTCTCAAAAACGCATTTGATCCCGATGCATTATTAAACCCGGGTAAAGCAATCCCCACACTTAACCGTTGCGCTGAATTTGGTGCACTCCATGTGCATCACGGAGAAGTGCCACACCCGGAGATTGAGCGTTTCTAATGAGTCAAAATAAAAACAGCGATCAGACAAAATTTTTACAAGAAGAAATTCAAAGCGCTATCCAAAATAAAAGCGCAATTAATATCAAGGGTGGTGGTAGTAAAAATTTTATTGGCTTGCGAGCAGAGGTTGCAGAACTGGTCACAACTGCGCACAGTGGCATTACAGGTTACGAACCAACCGAACTCGTTGTCACTGCTCGCAGCGGGACAACTCTCGAGTCACTGAATAAAACACTCGCAGAAAACGGACAAATGCTTCCATTTGAGCCACCTGGCTATGGACCAGGCGCTACCCTCGGTGGCACAGTGGCGTGCGGTTTATCCGGACCTGGCAGACCCTACCGGGGTGCAGCACGAGACTATGTACTGGGGTGCCGGGTAATAAACGGAAAGGCACAAACACTTCGCTTTGGGGGCGAGGTCATGAAAAACGTCGCCGGCTATGATGTCACGCGCCTGATGACAGGATCAATGGGCACACTGGGTGTATTGCTGGATGTCTCTTTGAAAGTTCTGCCTTTACCGGAAACTGAAGCCACTCTGATTCAGGAAACAGATATCAACAGCGCACTCGACACCATGCAGGCACTCGCAGGAAAGTCCCTGCCCGTCACCGCAGCCGCTTACAGCGACGGAAAAATGTACACCAGATTGTCTGGCGCAGACAGCGCGGTAACGGCTGCAGCCAAAGCGATGACCGGGGATATTATCGCTGAGCAAAACTTCTGGCAACAGCTCAAAGAGCACCAGCTTGATTTCTTTACAAACAATTTACCGCTTTGGCGCCTTAGCCTGCCTCCGTTAACACCCGTCCTGGATACAAGCGGACACACACTGTATGACTGGGCAGGTATGCAACGATGGCTATACAGCGAAGACAATCCCCATGACATTCGAGCCGCTGTACAGAGTGCCGGCGGGCATGCGCAACTTTTTAAAGCCAGCGATGAACTAAAAGAACAAGCGGGCACATTTCATCCGCTACCCGATGCAGTGATGCAACTGCAACAAAAGATAAAAGCTGAATTCGATCCGAACAACATTTTCAATCTCCAGCGGTTGTATCCGAATTTATAAAACCACAATCTGTACAGAGCAGAGATATGCAAACCTCACTACTGGATAAGTACAAAACCACTGAGCTCGGTGCGCAGGCAGAAAACATTTTGCGCAAATGCGTTCACTGTGGTTTTTGTCTGGCCACCTGCCCTACCTACGAATTACTCGGTAATGAACTGGATAGCCCGCGCGGACGAATCTATCAAATAAAGCAAGTGCTTGAAGGAGTCGAGCCGACTAAAAACACGCAACTACATTTAGACCGATGCCTCACCTGCCGCAATTGCGAAACCACCTGTCCCAGTGGTGTTGAGTACGGCCACCTCGTTGATGCGGGACGCGCTATTGTCGAACAGAAGGTACCACGTGGCCTTGGCCAGCGAGTGCTGCGAAAAACCATGCGAACCTTCCTGCCGTACAGCAAAAGAATTTCACCACTGATAAAATTGGGGCAAATGTTTTCAGGTGTACTGCCCAAATCCCTTCAAAGCCATATACCTCCCCGACAAACCGCAGGTGTCTGGCCCGCCACTAACCACACCAGACGAATGCTTGTACTGGATGGTTGCGTGCAACCTTCAATGGCACCCGCTATCAATGCCGCCACTGCGCGAGTACTTGATCGTCTGAATATCAGTTTAGTTAAGGCAACGGAAGCAGGATGCTGTGGTGCGCTCAGTTTTCATCTGAATGCACAGAATGAAGGACTGGATTTTGCCAGAGCGAATATCGATGCCTGGTGGCCGGAAATCGAAGCCGGTGCAGAAGCCATTGTAATGACTGCCAGTGGGTGCGGTGTTTTTGTTAAAGACTACGCCAATTTACTCAAAGATGATCCGCAATACGCCAGCAAGGCGCAAAAAATCACAGATCTATGTAAAGATATCAGTGAGATCATCACCGCTGAAGAAGCAACTAACCCGCAAATGAAGGCACTGAAGTCCAGTGTCGCTTCAGTGTCACTGGCTTTTCACCCGCCCTGCACCTTGCAACATGGCCAGAAACAGCTCGGTACCACGGAGGCTTTGTTAACACGATTGGGATTCAACTTAGTACCAGTCAAAGATGCACATTTTTGCTGTGGTTCGGCCGGTACCTATTCCATTACCCAAAAAACACTTTCACAAAAATTGTTATCACGCAAAATCACATCATTGCTTCAAAATCAGCCAGAAAAAATTGCAACCGCCAACATCGGTTGCCTGCTACATTTGCAATCAGCAGCTGGTGAGACACCGGTAGTCCACTGGATTCAGTTGTTAGACAATACTACCGGGTAAGCTGATATATAGTTAGCGAGGAAAAATAATGAATCGAAGAGATTTCACTCGAGTTTGTAGCTCAATGGTAGCGGCAGCGGTTGCAACCGGCAGCATACCTGTTGGTCGAGCCGCCAGTGAGAAAAGCAGCTATACAAAATCATTATTGCGCGGTGCAGATAAACAACCTCTCACTCCGGAATCACTGGTCACTGGTGAACCGTATCTTTTTTTCTATCCGTTTATCTCAACCCCGTGCTTCCTGATCGATCTGGGATCCTCTGCAATAGCGCAAGACACAAACCTGAATGATAAAGACGGCAATAGCTACGAGTGGCAGGGGGGCGTAGGACCTGAAAAATCAATAGTGGCCTACTCAGCAATTTGCACGCATAAAATGAGTCACCCTGCCCGGGAAATTTCCTTCATCAATTATCGGCATGATGCTGTAACGTTTTTTAGTACACAAGGTGAAAGTGAAGAGCGCGCCCGGGTGATTTCCTGCTGCTCTGAGCGCAGCGTTTATGATCCCGTTGATGGTGCGCGAGTATTGGCGGGTCCTGCGTCACAACCGCTTGCAGCGATTGCACTTGAATACGATCCGGCGACCAGCTCACTCTATGCTACTGGTAGTTACGGCGGTGATATGTATGACAGGTTTTTCGAAAAGTTCGGCTTCCGGGCTTCTATAGAGCACAAGGTAAGTGATCCGAAAAAAATGGCCGGCGAACAATCGCTTGTAAGGAAAGTCGCTGACTATAGCGGGCAGATTATCAAATGCTAAAGCTGCTCTCTGGCACAGCATCGTGAGGTAGATTCCGCCTGCAAATTTAAGAGAGCTGACTGAACGCAGAGCAACCCGGACTGACAGGCGCTGCAGAAACACGGGCTGGCGTAGACCTATAAAGCAGTCTGTTTCTTTTTCTGTTCAGACTGTCGCAGCAGATTTAGCTCATCCACTGACCACCATCAACATTGTAGGTTTGAGCGACAGCGTAGTCCGCATCCTGAGAAGCAAGAAACACAGCGATACCAGTGAGATCTTCTGCAACCCCCATACGACCAAATGGCACGGCCTCGCCAACTTCTTTTTTCTTTTGACCGGGACTCTTATTTTCATATTTGGCAAAGAAGGCATCTACCCCATCCCAGTGCTCACCATCAACCACACCAGGTGAGATCGCATTCACATTGATACCGTGTTTGATCAGATCCAGTCCTGCCGACTGTGTAAGAGAGATGATCGCCGCCTTGGTCGCACAATAGACAGCCACCAGTGCTTCACCACGTCGTCCGGCCTGACTCGCCATATTGATAATCTTACCGCCCTGTCCTCGCTGAACCATATGCCTGGCAACCGCCTGCAAGGTAAACAACGACCCCGCAAAGTTCACTGCAAAAACGTTGTCGTAGTCTTCACGACTGATCTCGACTATGGGTGCCGCAGTAAATAGCGCCGCGTTATTGATAAGAATATCAATTGCACCAAGCCTGTTAATCGTTTCCGCCACCGCTGAATCGATACTTGCTTGTTGCGTCACATCCATATGTACCGCCACTGCATCAGCACCTAACTCACCGGCTGTCAGTTGCGCCGCTGGTAAATTTACATCGGCAATACAAACCTTCGCGCCTTCTCGAATATAGGCTGCCGCAAAGGCCTTACCAATACCACGTGCAGACCCGGTTATTAAAGCTGTCTTACCCCCTAGACGGCTCATGTGCTCGTCGCCAGGACATGGGCGTAGGATTTGTAGTTATGTTCGACGTTTATCATAAGGAAAACTCAGTTGTCCGTGTTTATAGCACCCTACGTTTTTAAGGGCTAAGAGAGTGACCTTATCAAGTCTGCTGCCGGTATAGCTTTACAACCGCTGGAGTTTTGACCACACCATAACGGTGAAAAATCACTTGAGCCCTCTTGCTCAGCGCGTTTGCGAATCTCTGTTATCGCTACCGCTGCATAGGGAAACGCTTGTACTGCCGAGTTAATAGGGCCAATCTCTGTCACCGCTCGATTGACAATACTACGTGCCGGACGCCCGGAAAACACATTGGTAATTGCACTGTGTCCGGCGTTATCACTCGTTATCGCCGCACGATGCAAAGCACTGGTTTTTGCTTCATCACAAAGCAGGAATGCTGTACCCATCTGCACCGCTGTTGCCCCCAGCGCGATAGCTGCGTTTATGCCGCGCCGATCAACTATACCGCCTGCCGCTATTACCGGGACATTCACCACACCAGCGATCTGGGGCAACAGACAAAATGTACCTGACTGCGTAGTGAGATCCTCACTTAGAAACATGCCCCTGTGTCCGCCTGCTTCAAGCCCTTGCGCTATGATGCCATCGACCCCGTTTGCCTCAAGCCACAAAGCCTCATCAACCGTAGTCGCCGATGACAATACAGTACTACCCCAGCTTTTAACCCGGGACAGTAAAGCGGTATCTGGCAGCCCAAAATGGAAGCTGACCACTGGTGGTTTATACTTCTCAAGTACATCAGCGATCGACTGACTAAAGGGCCGCCGACCAGCCCCTGTTGGAATGGCATCCGGCGCAATATCGTACTGTGTTAGATAGGGAGCGAGCTGAGCACGCCACTGACTCTCTTTTTGTTGATCATACGAAGGTTGCTGATGACAAAAGAAATTAACGTTATAGGGTGCGGAGGTCGCGGCTGATATCTTCTGTAGTTCGGAATCTATCTGTTCTCTACTCAGCATCGCACAGGGCAGCGATCCCAACCCACCAGCTTTACACACAGCAATCGCTAATTCACTACCCTGAACACCAGCCATTGGTGCTTGAATTACCGGATATTCCAACGCCTGAAATAAAGTCATTGAGATGCTCACTGTTGAGTTAGGTCGGGCTGGGTGCCGCAGGATCGAGCAATCCTTCTGATTGCAAATCTGACCACAATGATGCGGGTATTGGCGTATGAAACCATTGCATTATTTGCTGCATTTCAGCCCGCGAACGTGGACCAGGGATAACACTTGCCACAAGCGAACTGCCCAGTGGGTACTGAAGCGCAGCTGCCGCTAATGGAATATTGTGGGAAGCGCAAACGCGGTCAAGGTGCTGGACTTTAGTCACTACCTCTGGGGGCGCTTTCGCATAGTTCCAGGTTTCCCCACCCACCAGAATGCCCGAATTAAAAGGACCACCAAGAATAATTCCAGTCCCTGCTTTCTCACATTCAGGTAGCAGATCATGGATGGGCTCCTGCTCATGCAAGGTATAGCGCCCCGCCAGAAGAAACGCATCCCATTGCCCATGCTTCATTGCCTCGAGACATACTTCTCGCTCATTTACACCTAGACCAATCGCTTTAATTTCACCTGCACTTCGCAGTTCATCAAGTGCTTTATAGCCACCCGACATAGCATCAGCAAACAAGGTTTTATTTAGCGCAGCGCCGTGTTGCATCTCTCCGATGTCGTGCAACAATAAAATATCTATTTTGGTTAAACCCATGCGTTGAATACTGTCCTCAAAGGAACGCATAACGCCATCGTAGGTGTAGTCATATACAGGATTAAATGGAAAACTACCCGGCCATTCATCAGCAACAGCTTTGGGCGCGGGCTCAGGGTTTAACAGCCGGCCGGCTTTAGTAGACAACACGATATCTTCGCGGTGACGAATAGCGTCACCAACATAGTGTTCGGATCGACCAAATCCATAGAAAGGTGCAGTGTCGACAAATGTGATACCGCTATCCAGGCCTTCAGCAATGGCAGCACGATTGTCCTCTTCAGTGACCGGTCGATGATTGCCAGCCATGGCGGCACAACCCAGTCCCAGCTCACTGAGCTGCAATGAGGTGCGACCCAACTGACGTGTACGAAACTCCGTGAAGGTAGACGACATAGATGGTCCTTTAGGTATTAACTGGCGACAACCGATCATACCGCGTTTCCATTGGTGTCGGATACACCCGCTCGATCAGGCAAAATAAAATTCAGGCAGACCACTCCTGATGACCCAGCATTGCCAGTTTATCCAGTATCCGTGTAAAGCTGTCATGTGCACGGGTAACTGTCGATCGAGCTCGCAGATACCCGTGCACCATCCCGGCCTCTTTAATACAACACGCACGACCACCCGCCGCCACTAACGCGTTTGCATACAGTTCGCTATCATCACACAAGGGATCACATTCAGCGCTAAACACAACCGTGGGGGGGAGCTCTGAGAAATTGCTATCCAACAGTGGCGCAAAAGTGAAATCGCTTTCGATATTCGTTTTACCTCGCCTGATTTCAAGATAATATTTGACGTCTAATGTCGTCAACATTGGCGCGTTTGCATGCTTCACATATGACCCTTTTGTTATTTCCCCCCCAAGGGTTGGGTAAATGAGTAGCTGCCCGGCCAGATTGACGGACTTCCCTCTAACGGCATGAGATACAGCGGCCGCCAGATTTCCACCAGCACTATCGCCGCACAGCACCAGCGGCTGAGGGTTCTCTCCGGCAATTGAGAGCACTGCAATCAGAGCATCCTGAAATGCGGCTGGATGAGTGTGTTCAGGCGACAATCGATAGTCAACCGCAACAACTTGAAAGCCGGTGGTGCTACAAATCTCGGCGCAAATATCATCGTGGCTTTCCAGACCTCCGACCACAAAACCACCACCGTGAAAATAGACAACAATTGCCGCTGATTTTTTTAACTGATTTGTGTTCTTGTATGATCTCAGAACTACAGCGTACCCGTCACTTTCAATAGTGGCATCTTCGGACACAACACCTGCGGGATATCCACGATAGAATTCTC
>CAZNOB010000154.1:0-12229 GCA_964574535.1 uncultured Granulosicoccaceae bacterium
TGTCTACCGAATGCGACTAACCGTTGTGCGGGATAGCTTCCCTGGAAAACACTTTTCCGCCACTGCGCAACGCAAAGTAGATATACGTGGAGCATATCGCTGCTGCGAAACACCAGACAGAAAACCACGCCATGTTATGAGTAATCTTTGTAATTACGCCAAGGCAGATGACTAGAAAAAAGAAATTACGGGCATAGCGATCTGTGCAGAAAATACAGGCTACTCCGATAGACACATAGATCAACTGGCGAACCGGTTGAGGGATGGCATAGGAACCCAGACCTGTGTAGCAGATGCTATGACCACAGATACTTGCTTCCAGACCGATGGTTATATAGGGAATGAACAAATAGGTACCGAACATCAGGCCAATAGCACTTAGCCCTGCGTAGCAGCGTTTTTTCCACGGTACAGTCTCTAAACCATACGCCACAAACGGAAACCAGACTATCCAGAATATCAGCGCAAAAAACAGAAAGACCAGTGATGCAGTTTGAGCCAGAGACTCCTGACCGGAGTTCAGCGCGACCCAAACTACACCTTCGGAGAACTGGTGAGCCGCAAAAAGAAAAGGCGTCGCCGCCAGCGTCAGGTACTTGCTATCCTTACCAACGCGGTTTACCGACGCCGCGCCCATTACTGTTAACGCTGCAGCTGCGCCAAAAGACGCTGTTGCTGAAAAGCACATTCAGATCACCCTCACACTTATCATTGTTATTGCAGGTTATTGTCACAACCGGTTACACGGCCATACGCAAGTGAGCGATCCCTGGCATGAATTCCATACTTTGATCAAATTACTGCGGTGTATTGCATGTTTGCTTCAGTACAATATGAAAAAGTCACAGCCGTGGCAAGCTATAGAACCACACCCGGCGCAGAGAAGCTGTTGTTCATCTGGAATTGAAATCATTGAATGGCACTCTGCCTCACCTGCCACGTGTCCTGCAAGCCTGATACTGAACCATGGCAGACCAGTGGGTCTACACCGTGTGAGCACAACCCCGTTGAGCCAATTTCTCCGGACACCCCTGAATTTTCTGCTGGCCTGGGTGGTTCACGGGGATTCGGTATCCAGATTTAGTTTCACTACACAGGCACCGCTTTCGCCGATCGGGGATCAGCTCCCACAGCGTCGTGCTTTCGACTGGCTTATTTGCAACGGGTCTACACCGTGGCTAGCTGCGCGACAGCGCACCGCTTGCCACGACAGTACCACTTAGATATGGCGAAAAATATCCTGAGCGCGCGTATTGCCCACTTTAGTCAATACGCCGCGACGCAACTTGCGCATCCCGCCCAACCACCTGTCATAATTACTTGCCTTGGCCACGATGTAGTCTGCGACCTGCGGGTGTGGCAGTATCAGGAAGGTTTCTTCACTGATTCCCTTGACCGTGGTCTCGGCCAGTTCTTCAACACTGATAACACCCGCCACGTCACTTGACTGATTGTCATCATAGCCAAGCATGGGAGTGGCAACAAACTGCGGACACAACACCGATACCCGAACACCATCATCACGATGGGTAATGCTCAAGGCCTCGGCAAAACCCACCGCAGCATGCTTAGTGGTTGAATAAGCGGCATCGCCAATCTGATTGAGCAATCCTGCTGCAGAAGCCACGTTCAACAAATACCCGTCACCGCGATCGATCATAGCGGGCAACACTGCCCTGGCCGCATAAACATGTGCCATCACATGCACATCCCAACAGGTCTGCCAGACGTCATTACTGGCAGAAGCGGCATGCGCGGGTTCACCGAAGAACAATCCGGCGTTAGAGCAAAACAGATCAATACTGCCGAAGTGTTGTTCCGCAAGGACTACCAGATTTTTCACCGCATCTTCATTGCTGACGTCACATTCGACCGCCACTGCCGAGATCTCTCGTGCGGTAGCCTCAGCCAGTTCAAGACTCAAATCAGACACGACTACATGCGCGCCCTCAGCTGCAAAACGCTGGCAAAGTGCCTTGCCGATACCGCTACCGGCACCAGTCACCACCACATTCTTATCAGTTAGTTTCAATCCCGCCCCCTGATGAGCACACAAATTTGTACGAGTACACTCCGTAATACCGTACAATCGCGATGACCCGAGGGTCCAGTATATTTTCATTACCCGAGACAAAACCATTAGCGATCACCCCACATCAACAGATTTCGTCATCGAGCTTCAGGATATTCACAAAAGCTACGGAGAAATCGATGTTCTCAAAGGGATTAGTTTGTCGGCAAAACGCGGCGAGGTGACTGCGCTGATTGGATCTTCCGGGTCTGGCAAAAGTACCTTGTTACGCTGCGTAAACCTGCTGGAAATTCCACAAAAAGGCGACATATTTTTTCAGGGCGATCAAGTCAGGTGGTCAAACAAATTCAGCGGCAGAGCACCGAAAGATAAAAACCAGATTCGGCGTATGCGAACCAACCTGTCAATGGTGTTCCAGCAGTTCAATTTATGGGCACATATGACAGTGCTGCAAAACGTGATCGAAGCACCGGTGTCGGTGCTGCGGCGTGACCCGGACGAAGCTCAGGCACTGGGCAGACAGTTGCTGGAAAAAGTCGGAATTGGCGATAAATGCGATCAGTATCCGTCGCAATTATCCGGAGGACAACAGCAGCGTGCTGCAATCGCTCGAGCACTAGCCATGGAACCCGCTGCGATGCTTTTCGATGAGCCCACCAGCGCTCTGGATCCGGAACTGGAAGCCGAGGTCGTACGTGTCATTCAGGCTCTGGCCGAGGAAGGCCGTACAATGCTGATTGTTACTCACGACATGAAAATGGCATTTGATGTAGCTGATCATGTCATTTTTCTACACGACGGTGTTATCGTAGAACAGGGCACACCCGAACAGGTGTTCAACCATACGCAGTCGGAGAGACTGCAACAGTTTCTGCAGGCGACTGGTAGTTTTTAATCGTCTGTAATCAATTATTATGTTAGGAGAACCACTTGAAAAACTTAACACTTTCTTTAATGGCTGCTGCACTGCTGAGTGCACCCGCTTTCGCCGACACTGTTCGTATGGGCACCGAAGGCGCATACCCTCCCTACAACTTTATCAATGATGCGGGTGAAATCGACGGTTTCGAGCGAGAGCTGGGCGATAAACTTTGCGAAATTGCCGAACTTGACTGTACCTGGGTCAAGAACGACTGGGATTCGATTATTCCGAATCTGGTTTCCGGCAACTACGACGTAATCATCGCTGGAATGAGCATTACCGACGAACGCGATGAAGTGATCGACTTCACCCAGGACTACTTCCCACCGGATCCAAGCTTGTATATGGCACTGGCCGGTACCACCGATGAAGCTGTAGAGGGTGTGGTAGCGGCACAGGTGTCTACCCTGCAAAGCGGTTACGTGGCTGAATCAAAGGCAACTCTTGTTGAATTCGCCACTCCCGATGAAACCATTGCAGCGGTGAAAAGCGGAGAAGCCGATGCGGTACTCGCCGACAAGGGCTTCCTGAGCAAATACGTCGAGGAAAGCAACGGCGATCTGATATTCCTGGGACCCCAGATTAATCTGGGCGGAGGCGTCGGCCTTGGCTTACGGGAAAGCGATACTGAACTCAGAGATAAACTGAACGCCGGTATCGATACGATGAAAAAAGACGGATCACTGAACGAACTGATTGGTAAGTGGTTCGATGGTATGGCCGCACCGTACTAAGCTGCAAACATAATCGACCGGGGTGTTTCCAATACCCCGGTTTTTTTTCTACCCTCCTCATTTATTAGCGCAGGCCAGACCCGTTCATGGAATATTGCGTCGACCCCTCGGTCCTTGAAGGCTGGCGTTGGCTGACCTGCTATCTCACCACCCCGAAGCATCAGTTTTTTTATTTTAGCTTCCTGACTGTTTTCGCCCTGTTGTTAATCACAGCTCCGGTTATTTTATTAATGGGATTTGGCGGGGCGGTCGCCAGACAATCTTCGTTTCCGCCTTTGCGATGGTTTGGCACGCTATACACCAGTATGGTGCGCGGCATTCCCGATGTAATCTTCTTTCTGTTTGTACCAATTGCACTCGACCAGCTGGTTGAATTTTCACGTCATAAAATTAAATGCCCGCAGATGACAGAATCTGTCTATCGAGGTAATGAATTCATCGTCTGTCAGGCGGCTAAAATGCCATTGCAGGATGCCGCTCAATGGGTTCATCAGGGATGGAGCTTTGTTCTCGCTGTGATTGCATTTTCTATTGTATTTGGCGCATTTGCAGCCAACACTATCCACGGCGCACTTAACGCAGTCCCTGAAAAACAGCTGGAAACCGCGCGTGCGTTTGGCTTTACCGACAGACAAACATTCCGCCGAATTCATGTACCCCAAATGTGGACCTATGCGTTACCCGGTTTGTCAAACCTGTGGATGATACTGATAAAGGCCACCCCGCTGCTCTTTTTGTTGGGCATAGAAGATATCGTCTATTGGGCACGTGAGCTTGGTGGATCTAAAACCGGCTACTTCGCCTACCCCCACCCCGATTGGCGGCTTTGGTACTTTCTGGCTCTGTTGGCTTTCTATTTGGTATTAACCTGGATCAGCGGCAAAGTCTTCGACGCCATTAATCAAAAATACAGCCACCACCACTTTGAACTATCACCGCTGAAACCGATCGAGGCAGGCCGATGAGTTGTGGGGAAACGATCACCGCCTACGGCCTGCGATCATTGGGTTTTGGCCAGCGCCTGTTACCGAAAGCCGATATTTCCCTGTGCGAACAAGTTGTATTGATCGGCAGCGGCATAATATGGAATCTGTACTTTGCTGTGTTGGCAGTCGTTTTAGGGTTTTTCTTCTCGACTGCTATCGCCATGGCGCGGAGCAGCGATCGGTGGTTGATAAAAAATCCCGCTAACTTTTTTGTATTCTTATTTCGCGGCTCGCCATTATTTATTCAGTTCTTTTTCGCCTACGAACTTTTTGCGATATTGCCCCGTGCCGGTGTAGAGATTCCACTCGGCTTCATGACGGTAACCGTACAGACCTCGGCATTGACTAAAGCCTGGCTGGGCGCACTGATCGTGCTGTTTTTGAATACATCGGCCTATAGTGCAGAAATATTTTATGGTGCACTCAAGGCTATTCCCAAAGGTGATCTTGAAGCCGCGGACGCCTTTGGCATGAGCGGCTACACAAAATTTCGCAAAGTCACCTGGCCTACCCTGCTTAGACTGGCATGGCCGTCTTACACTAACGAAGCGATATTTTTATTTCATGCCACAGCGCTGGTATTTTTCTCAGGCTTTCCGGCATGGCGGCAGCAAGGCGACGCCTTGTACTATGCCAGCTACTTCGCAGAAAAAACGTTTAATCCGTTTATTCCCTACCCTATTGCAGCCGCATATTTTATTTTTTTCACGCTGATCATTATTATGTTGTTTGGCGCAGTGAATCGATACCTGAACCGCCATATCAAACCAACCGAGCGGCCTAAAATATCTTATCAACCGCAGCTGATTCGTTGAGCACAACAATCAAACATCAGGTATTAACTTTTCCTCGCACCAAACTCTACAATAGCAATTATTGCAAGACATAAATGCCCGGGTCCAACGGTTACCCGTTCATCAGTGCTTAAGAGTAGTATGACGGCTACTCGAACGAGGCAAATTAAATGTCCAAAGATTCCCTGAAAATCGCGTTGCTTCAACACACACCTGAACCAGGCAACCTGCCAGCGGCACTGGCACGGCTGGAAAAAAGCGCTGCCAGCGCTTCATCACAGGATTGTGATTTGCTACTGGTGCCGGAAGCCAGTGTTACCGGTTATAACCAGGCAAAATCGACGATGGAAAAAGTTGCACTGGACGCACAAGGTGAAACTACAGAGGCGATCGCCACTATTTGCCGTGAGTATCAGATCGCTGTGGCATACGGGTTTGCCGAAAGCCACAAAGACAAATACTTTAACTGCGTACAACTCATTGACAAAAACGGCCAGGTTCAGGGCAAGTATCGAAAAACACATTTATGGGGAGATCTTGATCGCGAGCTGTTTACCGCCGGTGACAGCTTTGACTGTGGTTTGGGCTCAAAGCTGGTTTCATTCAATGGCTGGAATATCGGTTTTCTAATTTGCTACGACATTGAATTCCCGGAGGCCAGTCGACACCTGACACTTGCCGGGGCTGACCTGATACTAATCCCCACCGGGCTGATGCAACCGTGGCGCGAGGTGGCAGAAAAGGTAGTGCCCGTAAGAGCCTACGAAAACCAGATTTTTATCGCTTACTGCAACTACTGTGGCAATGAAAACGGGTTGCAGTACGAAGGTCGAAGTTGCATTGCAGGCCCTGATGGCAAAGATCTGGCACGTGCCGAACAAACTCCCGTGATGCTAACCGCGACACTCGAACGACGGTCTATAGATGACGCCAGGTCAGCACTGCCCTATCATCGCGATCGTCGTCCGGCCTTGTACAATTGATACACTTTGTTATTGCTATCTCTCTCAAACCATCAGTCACTACCGCCACCAATAACTACGGCTGTTCACTATGACGCTAGCACCTGTTACCGTATTCGGTCCGGATTTTCCGTTTGCCTACGATGACTGGATAAAACACCCGGCAGGAATAGGCTCTATTCCCGCCAGCCAGCAAGGCAAGGAAGTCGCTATTATCGGTGCCGGTGTGTCAGGACTGGTGGCAGCGTTTGAACTGATGAAGCTGGGACTGAAACCGGTGATCTACGAGGCCGGCCGCATGGGCGGCCGACTACGCTCCGAGCATTTTGCCAATGCGCAGGGCGTTGTGGCGGAACTGGGCGGTATGCGCTTTCCAAAATCGGCGACCACATTTAACCATTACTCGGATTTGTTAGGGTTGCAAAAGAAACCGTTCCCGAATCCGTTAACAGAGGCCGCTGGCAGCACGGTAATTAATCTCGCCGGTAAATCAGATTACGCTGTGACGATGGCCGATCTGCCTAAGGTTTACCATGAGATCGCCAACGCGTGGGATGAAGCGCTTGAATCAGAAGCGCACCTGACAGCACTGCAGCAAGCTATTCGAGCGCGAGATGTGGCCGCCATTAAAGCACTTTGGGATCCTTTGGTTTTTGCATGGGATGATCGAACCTTCTATGACTTTCTGGCAGCAGCGCCGTCTTTTAAAAGGCTGGATTTTCATCACCGCGAAATATTCGGACAAGTAGGCTTTGGCACCGGTGGATGGGACTCCGACTTTAGAAACACTATGCTGGAAATCCTGCGCGTGGTGTTAACTGAATGTGATAACGATCAGGATCTAATTGTGGGTGGTTCTGATCAATTGCCGCGCGGCCTTTGGACTTTCAACAAAGCACAATGTGCACACTGGGAACAGTCAACATCTGTCAGTCAACTGCACGATGGGGGTACGCGTCCGGCGGTCACAAGTTTAAAAAGACAGGCCGAACAAATCGCAGTGACAGATCAATACGGCAATAAACGTCTGTTTGATGCAGTAATTGCCACCTGCCAAAGCTGGTTGCTTACCACCGGTATAGACACACAGGAGTCCCTGTTTTCGCAACAACACTGGATGGCTCTTGACCGCACAAGCTACATGCAGTCATCCAAAACATTTGTCATGGTAGACCGCCCGTTCTGGAAAGACATTGATCCAAAAACCGGCCGTCACTGCATGAGCATGACGCTGACAGACCGGCTGACTCGCGGCACTTATTTTTTCGATAATGGTGAAGATCAGCCTGCGGTAATATGCCTGACTTATACCTGGATGGCAGATGCCCTGAAGATGCTGCCGCTGCCCATTGAAAGACGTGTTGATCTGGCGCTAAATGCCTTGTCAAAGATTTATCCGAAGGTAGATATACGCGCACATATTGTGGGGCAACCGATCACTATTTCATGGGAAGATGACGCAAATTTTCTGGGTGCGTTCAAGGGTGCGCACCCGGGACACTACCGATACAATCGCCGCATGTATACTCACTTTATGCAGTCTGCAATGCCGCAGGAACAACGTGGCATTTTTATCGCCGGTGATGATGTTTCGTGGACTCCCGGCTGGGCAGAGGGTGCGGTACAAACCGCACTAAACGCTGTGTGGGGTGTCATGAATCACCTGGGTGGGAAAACCCCGGACAACAATCCGGGACCAGGAGACTTGTTCGATCAGATCCAACCGGTCGAACTTGATCAACCCTGAACTACCAGGGTTAACTCAACGGTCGTTCGATATCAGAGAGTATCTTTTTAAAGTTTGATCTGAACGCACGGCGATATAAAACGACAGACACCCAGAGCGTCGCAGCGATAAATAATCGTGGATCAAGGAACCAGGCAACCGCTGCCAGAGCATAAAAATAAGAGTTTAGTCCCGTAGTAAAGTGTCGTGCCCCTAACGCATGTAAGCGCCCCAGACTCACCGCATAGTTATTACGATACTCCAGCATTCTGGCGTTTTGCTCTGCTGTGATGGTTTCCCCGGCCAGGGTAGCAATCGCTGTTTGAGCGGTTTCATCTGGTGCGGCACCTACCAGTACCTGCACATAATTAAATAGCCGATACGCCCACGCAAATTTAAAAAAAGCAAACGTAAAGATCACCAGGATCAATAGTACTTTTATCTCCCAGGCAGCCCGCGAGGTATTTATAGCAAATGGCATATCTCCTAACAACGCAATGGCCTGATCGGAAGCACCCAACCCGGCCATCAACGCACCGACTAACAAGATAGATGTTGATGCAAAAAACAGCACACCGTGTTGCAGAGTGTTCTGAATCAGTGCATCCACCATTTTTGGATTACGATGCACTGCATTCATCATCCACTTCATGCGATAGCCGGTCATTTGATGAGAGATCGTTATATCTGCCCAGGGCGAGTGGTAAACAACCCAGAAATGCAATATCCATGAGAAGAAAAAAAAGATCACCGCGATTAAATCCATCGTGGTAAACCCGGTATTTGACAACAAAGAGTCAATCACCTGAGCGACTGCCCTGGAATGATGGTCGCAGCGAGCGCGTGAAATATTGAGTTAAATATTTCAATCGATTTAGACAAATAGTATTCATAGCGAACAGCCACCGGGAGTCATCTGTGAGAGCAAAGGTACACACATTAAAACGGCGCGCTCTTCGGGGCACGAGGGTATGGAATAGCATCACGTATATTATCCATGCCGGTAACGTAATTTATGAGACGCTCAAACCCGAGGCCAAAGCCCGCATGTGGCACGGTACCGTAGCGACGTAAATCGCGATACCACCACAGCTCATCTTTTATACCCTGAGCGTCTAACTTGGCATCGAGTACATCCAGACGTTCTTCACGCTGACTGCCACCGATGATTTCTCCGATACCTGGTGCTAGCACGTCCATCGCTGCGACTGTCTTGCCATCGTCGTTCTGCCGCATGTAGAAAGCTTTTATCTCGGCCGGATAATTCCTCAATACAATCGGTTTACCCACATGTTCTTCAGTGAGAAAGCGCTCATGCTCAGATTGCAGATCAAGCCCCCACTTTACGGGGAATTCAAATTTCTTTTTAGAGGCAGCAAGAATATCTATGGCCTCACCATATTCCATCTGAACGAACGGAGTATTAATCATTTGCTCCAGGCGTTCAATGCAGCCTTTATCTATTCGCTGAGCAAAAAATGCCATATCGTCGGGGCAATTTTCCAGTACTTTGACGAACACATATCGCAGCATATCTTCAGCCAGGGCGGCATTTTCATCAAGTCCGGCAAAGGCAATTTCCGGTTCAATCATCCAGAACTCTGCAAGGTGTCGACTGGTGTTGGAATTCTCCGCACGAAAGGTCGGGCCAAACGTATACACTTTCGACAACGCCAATGCATAGGGCTCGACATTTAGCTGACCAGACACGGTAAGAAAGGTCTCGGTACCGAAAAAGTCTTTTTCAAAATCCGGTTTGCCATCAGGGGTTGTCGGCAGATTGGCCAGGTCGAGTGTGCTCACACGAAATAGTTCACCGGCTCCTTCGCAATCACTACCGGTCACTATGGGGGTATTTACCCACTGAAACTCATTTTCGTAGAAGTAATTGTGGATCGCATTTGCCAGTGTGTTACGCACACGGCTGATCGCGCCAAATGCATTGGTACGAGGCCTCAGGTGAGCTACAGAACGAAGATATTCGAACGTATGCCGCTTCTTGGCCACAGGATAGGTTTCAGGATCGTCGACCCACCCCACTACCAGCACCGCCAATGCCTGAATCTCAAACGCCTGACCACCGCCCTCAGACTTAACCAATTCACCGCTGACCTCTACCGCACAGCCGGCAGTCAGCTTCAGAACCTCTGACTCATAGTTTTCCAGCGTATTTGGCACAACTGCTTGCAGACCGTCAAAACAGGAGCCGTCATACACATTGACAAAAGAGATGCCTGCTTTGGAGTCACGCCGAGTGCGCACCCACCCCTTGATAGTGATCGTGTCGCCAATATCAACCCTGGAGGCGAGCACCTGTTTAACCGAATAACTGTTGTTCATTTGTTGACTCATTGCTTGGTCAGAATACCGGGCACTTCAAATCTGATCACCCTGCCTCTGTAATAATAGTGCTATTCCTGCGTTTCGGCAGCCTTAATTCCGGGCCGAAAGGCGCACAAGCAGGCGCTGTATTGGCGTATAGCAGTGTGCGTATAAATGTTGCCTGACCGTCCCGACAAGTCAGTGTAGTGCGCCACTCAAAGTACACGAATGAGTCGATGAATCAAAGTGCCTTTTATTTCAGTAATCTATGTTGTTTTCGAATGCCGCGCTACACTAGCCGGAATTTACCGATGAACTGTAGCCCTACGATGATTTATCTCTACCACACCCCCTGGATTTCGACATGAGCCTTTCTGCACCGGTTTCCCGCGAACTAAAACATACCCGTCGCGTGGTGTGCCAGGGCTACGAAAGAAGCGATGGCCTGTGGGACATTGAAGCACAACTGGAAGATACTAAAAGCTATGCGATACCCCCGGAGAACGGGGGGCGGCCAGTTGCAGCCGGCGACCCCATCCATCACATGAAAGTCCGGCTGACAATCACTACAGATCTGCTGATCACTGCGATCGAAGTATCGATGGAACACACTCCCTACCCGCAGTGCGCCAATATCGAAAGTGCATTTCAATCAATCGTCGGGGAGTCTATTGGCGGGGGCTGGCGCAAAATGCTGCGCGAAAAGCTGGGGGGAATTCAGGGCTGCACGCATATCGTTGAATTACTCGGCCCGATTGCAACCACGGCCTACCAAAGCCTGTACAAAATTATTTTTGACAAGAGCGGAATGATTCCGTTAAACGGATGCCATGCATGGGCACAGGATGGCAAACTCGTGAAGGAATTTCACCCGACATTTTACCAATCAACCTCAACCACGGACGGCGATCAATGACGAACAATCCTATCGCAATAGTTACCGGCGCAGGAGGCGGTATAGGTCGGGTGATCAGTGAAACTCTGGCCGGTGAAGGCTGGACGGTCATCGTCAATGACATAAGTCAGGAACACTGCCAGCAAACGGTTGATTCGATCATTTTAAGAAACGGACGCGCCATCGCTATTGCGGCTGACGTCAGTGACGAAGCGAGTGTTATAGCGTTCTTTTCACAGGTCAAACAGAATACCGGTCAGTCTGCAGACCTTCTGGTGAATAATGCGGGTATTCAAACCTGGAGCACGCTGACCGAGCTTTCTGTGGAAGACTGGAATAACACGATTGCCACAAACCTGACTGGCTGCTTTTTGATGACAAAATACTTTGCCATAGACTTTGCCAATGCGAGCAATAACTCATCGGCATCGATCATCAATATAGGATCTGGCTGCAACACACTGGCTTTCCCCAAACTGGTGGATTACAGTGCCAGCAAGGGTGGCATTGAAATGCTGACTAAGTCTGCCGCACTGGAATTAGGGCCAAAGCATATTCGGGTAAACTGCATTGCACCAGGCGCGATAACTACCGAACGCACTGCTGCCGAAACAGACGGCGACTACAATAAAAGCTGGAGTGAAATAACACCGCTGCAACGAGTTGGCAATCCGCAGGATGTTGCCAACGCGGTATCGCTATTGAGTGATCCGCGTGCGAGCTTTATCACAGGGCAAACAATTGGTGTAGACGGCGGGCTGTTCAGTCGATCTGTCTGGCCCGCCGGTTACAACTAACCACTAGTGTTTAATCACCTCAATCCCTTTGATGGAAGGATTCTCAATGAGATGATCAA
>CAZNOB010000155.1:0-12209 GCA_964574535.1 uncultured Granulosicoccaceae bacterium
TTATTCCAACAGGATTTTTATTAATTGCTCCGGATAACTAATGTCATTGCCGATTGAATCCAGGGCCTATGGTGTGACTCGCGACGGTCAGTTGATTGACCAATACACGTTGCGCAATAACCATGGGGTTGAGGTGAGCGTGATTAACTTTGGGGGAATAGTCACGTGCTGGCGAGTTCCTGATAACAAAGCTGAACATGTGGATATTGTTTTAGGATATGACTCACTAGAGCAATATGAATCCTGTCAGATCTATATGGGGTGTATAGCAGGTCGATTCGCCAACCGTATTGCCAATGCCACGTTTGAACTGGATGGTCAGCGATACTATCTCGAGGCAAACAATAACGGTCATCACTTGCATGGCGGCCCTGATGGATTTCATAAAGCAGTGTGGGCGGCACAGGTAGAGAGTGTAGTTGGGCCAATAAGCGTTGCAGGTACAGAGTTAACCACATCATCACGGCTGGTACTGGAGCATACAAGTGAAGACGGACATGGCGGATATCCGGGATCGCTCTCGGTTCGTGTGGCTTACGCGCTGTGCGATGATAACCGGCTAACTATCGATTACGAAGCGACCACCGATAAACCAACGGTTGTGAACCTCACCAGCCATGCATACTTTAATCTTCGTGGTCATCAGTATGCAGAAAATCACGGTGTACTGGAACATGAGCTGGAAATTGCATCAACCGACTTTATACCCACGTCAAAACATGGAATTCCTTTGCCATCTGTTCAATCAGTGGTTGGGACACCCATGGATTTCAGGTCGCCGATGATGGTAGGTGACCGCTTATTCACAGAGGATTCTCAATTAAGCGCCGGGGCAGGATACGACCATACCTGGGTGCTACGTGGAGATCAGTCGTCGATTTGTAAGGATCTCACTTTTGCTGCCCGGTTAACTGACAAGCAATCCGGCCGGCAACTAGAAGTACATACAAGCCAGCCGGGACTCCAATTTTATGTGGCCAATCATGTGCGTCAATGTAGCGGAAAGTCCGGGATAATTTACGATCAATATGGCTCGATCTGCCTGGAAACCCAGCACTTCCCTGATTCGCCGAATCGTTCGGACTTTCCAGCGACGGTGCTGCGCCCGGGAGAGATTTTGTGCGAGCGTACCGTATATCAGATTCTGTTTTAGTCCAGCAAATACCTGTGCAGGAGTCTTCCCGGTTGATGCTTCAATAACTTTACCTTTTCGCTCGCTGGTATTTGATACAATAGTGCTGACAGGGTCAAATCTTGCTGCTGGTGCTCGATTGATTCAATTGTGATTAGGTGTATTTAATTGCGCTTTCTTTTTTAAGCGTAAAGGTGGAGTTCGCTCGCCTGTCGGGTTTGTGGTCAAGCTAAATCCAACTGCCCGATAATAATAAATCTCAGGCAAGAGATTTCAATTGTTTACCAGTTTATGTGTATGTTCCGCAGATTTGCGGATCATGGTTCAAAACCAGACAGAAAGCATAATTGGTGAATAGAAAAGTTATAACGTCACTCGATGTAGCAAAGCTCGCTCACGTCTCGCAGTCCGCCGTTAGTCGCGCTTTCACGCCCGGTGCCAGTGTTGCTCCTGAAACCAGGGAAAGAATACTGAACGCTGCAGATGAGCTGGGCTATCGCCCCAATGCAATAGCCCGTGCGATGATCAGCGGCCGCTCCAAACTGATCGCTCTGCTGGTTTCGTACATGGAGAACCAGTACTATCCAGTAATTGTTGATCGAATATCCAGGCGCCTGAAGGCTGAAGGGTATGGTGTCTTGTTATTAATTCCTGATCCTTGCCGGCAGGACAATCACGTCGCTGAGATGATGCAGTATCAGGTTGATGGACTTATAGTCGCATCATCTTCAGTTTCGGAATCTGTAGTGCAAAACTGTGCCGATTGTGGTGTTCCCGTTGTTTCGTTTAACCGAATTTTGCCATCGTCGCCTGCCATTAGCGTGTGTTCTGATAATGTAGCGGGTGGCAGAATGGTGGCTGATCTTCTGATCAAAAGCGGGTGTCAGCGAATCTCCTATATTGCCGGTACCGAAACTTCGTCTGCAATTCTTGATCGTGAAAGAGGCTTCAATCGCGGTATGGCTGCCCATGGCAAAGTTGTTTTTGGACGCACCGTGTTAGGGGACAGACGTGCTCCGGCAAAAAGTGCTGCCCGTGCACTTTTTGATCGAGAAGAAATACCGGATGCAGTATTTGTCGCCAACGATCATATGGCAATTGCGGTGATGGATGTGCTTCGTGACGAATTGCAATTACGTATTCCGCAAGATGTCTCTATAGTTGGATTTGATGATGTGCCAGAGGCATCTCTGAGTGCTTATAACCTCACCACTGTTTCGCAAAATGTAGTAGCCATCGTAGACAGCATATTGGAAATATTGTTACATCAGATCGATAGTCAGGAAATTACAGAAATCGCCAAAATTGTGCCCGTGCGACTGGTGGCTAGAGGAACGGTAAAACTGGCTTCTGTAAATCCAGACTATAGCGTTCATTATAATATCCGTAAGAAGTAATACAATCCGGCAAAAATTCCGGCAAGGGTGAGTGTCTGAACGACAAATACCAATAAGCCCACACCCATAACAAGTGCTGGTCGCTCGTATTTATTGTGGTGTCTGAAGCGACGGTATTTCGATCGGATATTTGTGAACAACATGATTCTTACAGCCAGGCACCTGAATTGGATGGCACCGACTGTAGCGGAATGTAGTTCCTAACAATGTAAACTTTGCTGTGACTGCAACCAGCCTGATTTTGTTTACACTAGATAGAAGATTGTTACTAAAAATGCCGCCAACGCTAAGAATTTCACACCTTCCATCGCAAAATCGAGTGTTTGAAACAGGTTGGGATGATGCGCCAGATTATGATGGCGAAAGCGTCGATATCTATTTTTTGTTTTTTTTATCATCGAAGTTATTCTGATTCGTCCTGAACTATTATTTTTTAGCAGAGATTCAAAGTTATTCAAGGTCGAGCCTGCATTATTCATGAGAATTCGGCGTCCAGGGGGATAATGCAACACCAGGGGAACAGTCATCCTATCGCCTGAGACGCGTGGCTCGCCGCGAGCCGAGGTGGATCGGGTGAGATGTAACGCGTTATTGGCGCTGGTGTTGAATAGACAAACTGGTCTTTTTGGACTAACCATAAATTCACCGCAAACAATATCAATTATCAATAATTGGTATTCCATTTGGTCCGATATTTTGGATTTGCTTCTCTAGTTAATATTCAGCGTTGAACACCTGCATCGGCCAATTGCTGTTCGATTTAGGCTTTTCCTGGAGTGGATGTCCGTTTAGTTTCCACTCCAGTAGATAACCCACCACCGTTGGTAACGGGGAGTCAGTCATCATCATTCGTTTCCGTAAACGATTGGTATAATCCGATTTGGGGTGGGGGATTTAATGCAACCTTCCAATGCACGGTATTAACGAACTCGATTCAGGATTTTATTGTAGATTTCAACTACACCGGCAGTGGGACGCCCTCTCATGCATGGGCTAGTGGCTGGCCCGGTTCAACGGAAACTGGGTTTTTTGGAGCAAGTGAATCTTTCGCAATCAGAAGCACAGGCTATAAACCCACTTTATCCCAGGGAGCCACTTTTAACGTAACGATCAACGTTAATAATGCTGGCTTTAACCTGGACGACTTCGATCTTCGTTGCAGAACACTGGAAGAGCCGATAACGCCGGGTAACGGTGACAGTGATCAGGATGGGTTGACCGATGCAGAAGAGACCGTCCTTCAAACCGACCCGAACAACCCTGATACCGACGCAGACGGATTGAATGACGGTATTGAGGTCATCATCTCCACCAACCCGCTTGCTAACGATACTGATGGCAATGGCATTGATGACGGCGATGAAGATGCAGACAATGATGGCCTAACAAACCTAGCAGAGATCAGCAGTGGATCAGACCTGTTAGAGCCGGATACAGACGGCGATGGTTTACCCGATGGTCTGGAGGTATTGCTGTCTTTGTCCCCGACAGAAACAGATACCAATAGCAACGGCACCTCAGACGCTAACGAGGACACCGACTCAGATGGCCTGACTAATCTTGTTGAATATCAGAACCAGCTCGACCCGTCCGACCCTGCAGATGCTGCAAATGACCGGGATGCAGACGGTCTGGGCAACCTCGACGAGCTGATCACTTACAACACCGATATCGACAATGCAGATACCGATGGCGACGGACTGCTCGATGGATACGAGATTACACTTGCTATCAATCCGCTCGATCCGGATAGCAACAATAATGGCGTATCTGATGCCGATGAAGATTTTGATAACGACGGCCTCGGCAATCTCGAAGAGTTTACACTTAATACTAATCCGCTCAATGAAGACAGCGACGCCGATGGACTGCCCGATGGGCTGGAAGTTGAACTCGACCTGAGCCCTCTGAATGTAGACTCCAATAGCAACGGCGTGCCCGATGCAGAGGAAGATTCAGACACAGACGGCATTGGCAATTTGTCAGAGTACACCAACGGACTAAGCCCATCCGATCCTGCAGATGCCGCCCATGACAACGATGCAGACGGGCTGACCAACTTGCAGGAACTGACTACGCATAACTCTGACATCAACGATGCTGATACCGATGACGATCAACTGCCTGATGGTTTTGAAGTTGAGCTTTCCTTAAGTCCAATAGACGCGGACACAGATAACAATGGCATCACAGATGCCGATGAAGACGCAGATGCCGATAACCTGAGTAACCTGGAGGAATTCAATCTGGGGTCCGATGCGCTATCCACTGATACCGACTCTGACGGGATACCCGACTCACTCGAAGCGGCACTTGGGATGTCTCTCACCAATCCTGACAGTGACGGAAATGGTGTAAGCGACGGACAGGAAGACAACGACGGTGACACGCTCACCAATTCACTTGAAGTCGAAAACCAGCTAGATCCCGCAGACCCGGACGACGCCGCACTTGACCCGGACGCTGATGGCCTTAGCAATCTGCAAGAGTTATTGTTGCACAACAGTGATATCAATAACCCGGACACAGACGGGGACTCACTCCCTGATGGTATAGAAGTCACACTGCAGCTCAACCCGACTCAATCAGACTCTGATAGTAACGGCACCAGCGATGCAGATGAAGACAGTGACGCCGATGGGTTAGGCAATGCAGCTGAATTGCAAAACAACACCGACCCTGTTAACCCCGATACCGACGCTGACGGCCTTCCAGATGGTACAGAAGTAAGTATCGGATTAGATCCATTACTCACTGACAGTAATAACAATGGCACTGCAGATGGTGACGAAGATACAGACGCTGATGGTCTGACTAACCTTATCGAACTTACAAATAACCTAAACCCGGGCGACGCCGATGATGCCAATGCCGATTCTGACGCAGATGGGTTAAGTAACTTTGAAGAGCTGATCACCTATCAGACTGATATCAGCAACCCTGATACTGATTCAGACGGTCTGGCTGACGGGCTTGAAATTACACTGGGTACTAATCCCACCCTCACCGACAGCGACGGTGATGGCACCATTGATGGTGATGAAGATAACGATAACGACACCTTAAGTAACGCTGATGAAGTAGCGCGTGGTACTGATCCGCTGAATTCGGATTCTGACGATGACGGTCTTAACGACGGGCTTGAAGTTCAATTAGGTCTTAACCCCGCAAACACAGATTCAGATGGTAACGGCACCACCGATGACGCGGAAGACTACGATGAAGACGGACTAAATAATCTGATCGAAGTGACCCATGATCTGGATCCGCAAGACCCCACTGATGCCACCGCCGACAGAGACAACGATGGCTTGAGCAACCGTGACGAATTACTAACGCATCAGTCGGATATTGATAATCCTGATACCGATGCAGACGGCCTGCCAGACGGGTTGGAAGTCACCCTGAGTCTCCTGCCTGCACAGCCTGACTCTGACAACAACGGCACGCAGGACGGTGATGAAGATGCAGATGGTGATGCACTGTCAAATTTGAATGAATTGGCGGCAGGCAGTGATCCCTTGAATACCGACAGCGACTCAGATGGCCTGCCAGACGGAATCGAAGTCACCCTCGGATTGAACCCCGCTTTGAATGATTCTGACGGCAACGGCACTGCAGACGGTGATGAAGACAATGACGGCGATGGCATCAGCAACCTGGCTGAAATAGAAAACGGTCTGGACCCGGAAAATGGCACTGATGCAGGCGCAGACAACGATGCAGACGGTCTCAGCAACCTTGAAGAAATAAGCAACCACAACACCGATCCCAACAATTCGGATACCGATTCCGACGATTTACCGGACGGATTAGAGATCACGCTCGGCCTGAACCCGACCACCACTGATACAAATGCTAACGGTACAGCTGACGGCGATGAAGATGCAGACGCTGATGGCTTGAGTAACAAAGACGAACTGACTCAGGGAAGTAATCCCGCTGATCCCGATACGGACAATGACGGACTATCCGATGGTCTTGAAGTTACCCTCGGCCTTAGCCCCACACTGACAGATACTGACAGCAACGGCACCACAGACGGGCAGGAAGACACAGACGCTGACGGGCTGGTTAACATCCTTGAAGTTCAACAACAGCTAAACCCCGCCACTCCCGCAGATGCAGAGGAAGACCTTGATCAGGACGGACTGAGCAATAAACAAGAACTGTTGGATTATAGCACCGATATCCGCAACGCAGACACCGATGCCGACCAGTTACCCGATGGCTTTGAAGTTTCACTCGGTACCGATCCTTTGTTGCAGGATACAGACGCCAATGGCATCACAGACAACAACGAAGACGCCGATGCGGATGATCTGAACAATCAGCAGGAATTTGAAAATCAGACCGATCCACTGAATCCTGACAGCGATAACGACGGATTGAACGATGGGCTCGAGCTTCAACTGAGTCTTGATCCCACCACAGCAGACACCGATACCGACGGTACACCAGACGGCCAGGAAGATTTTGACAACGACGGATTGGAAAATCTGCTTGAAATACAAAACAACCTTGATCCCGCCAATGAAACCGACGCGCTACAAGATGCCGACGCCGATGGCCTGTCTAATCTGGATGAGCTACTCACCCATCTCACCAGTATCAATGATGCAGACACCGACAACGACCAGCTCCCGGACGGTCTGGAAGTAACACTGTCGCTGGACCCCAACGCCACAGACAGTGACGACAACGGAATATCAGATGCACAGGAAGACGCCGATGACGATGGCCTGTCTAATCTGGACGAAATTAACGCCACCAGTGATCCGCTGAATCCTGACACCGATGGTGATGGCCTTCAGGACGGTATTGAAATCGCGCTGTCGCTGAGCCCTGTTAATACGGACACTGATGATAACGGAACATCAGATGCTGACGAAGACGCGGATCTGGATTCGCTAAGCAATCTTGCAGAGATCCAAACGCACAACACTGACCCCGCAACCTTTGACAGTGATTCTGATGGTCTTGGTGACGGATCTGAAATTACATTAGGGCTGGACCCGACCAACGCTGACTCTGACGCAGACGGTGTTATTGATGGTAATGATATTTACCCGCTGGATTCTGATCGAAGTCGCCTGGGTCCGGTAGACAATATTCAGATCAGCCTTAACGAAGCTGCCCTTGAAATTCAATGGGGTGCACATTCAGATCAGGATCGGCTAAGTGGCTATCAGCTACAACGCCGCCTGTCCGCTGATGGTGAACCGCAAACCCTGCTAAACGCAGGTAAAGATCGACTGCAATATACAGATAGTGATATTAGCAACGGCCAGTACGTTGAGTATCGTGTAATCGCTATCGATACCAATGGTGAAGCAGGCGATGCACCGGAATGGCAAGACTTCTTCGTTACCTATAACAACATTGCGGCTGAAGCCCCGCTGAGCAGCCGTGATGAAACCGCGGTGACCCTTGAGTGGACCGCATTGATCAGCGGTGGCAGCGGCAATACGCTCACGCCAGTGACCGGCTACCGGGTTTATCGCAGTGAAAGCGAAGACGCGTCAGACAATAGCGCCTATAACGCCATCGCCGATGTGCCCAACCCGGATGCCTTGACAGCATTAAGCTATAGCGATGACACCACCGATATCGCCCTGAGCTATCACTACAGGCTGTCAACTCTGGCAACGTTCACGCATCCGGTTTCCGCTGAAACGATCACCGAAGAAGGGCCGTTATCAGATCCGGTATCGGTAGAGCCATTTATCATCTACGAACTGTTGGTCGAGCTACTCAACGCCCAGCTTCAGGGAGACGGCAGCTATCAGCAGCGAATCATCGGCGAAGACGAACGCACGCTGATCGGACGATACACGGATGCGCGTGGTGATGTCAGAATCACTGCCACGCTGGCCTCCAACCCTGCAGATGCTGTCAGTACAGTCACCAATAATGGTGAATTCACACTGGCGCTGAGCACCGATGGTCTATACAACATTGTCGTGCAGGATCTTCACGCCTCTCAAAGCAGTAATCGGGTCGATCTGCAGTTGCGGATTGTCAGCGATACCGTGCCGCCGGAAATTACTGTGGCAGATAACCAGCCACTGTCCACCGCCGGCGCTAATATAGTGATTCGAGGAACCGTCACCGATGCCGATTCAGCCCTGCGGGATCTATTCGCCACAAACAGTGAGTTTGATGGCAGCGAATTTCAAGGGGTAATCCAGAGCACCGGAGAATATAGCGCCACTGTGCCACTGGTGCATGGGCCCAATGAAATAACCGTGATTGTCAGTGATGTCTCAAACAACACGGCAAGTATAGAACTCACCATTGAACGGGCAGTCAGCCTGGCGCCATCGTTAAGCGTATCGCAGCCTATCGACAATAGTTCTACTGAATCTGATCGTATTGATGTCACCGGCGTTATCTTTACTGAACAGGATATCACTCAGATACGTATTCGCATCAACGATAGACTGGTCACTCCCACAGGGGAAGGCGGCGCCAGTGGCTATGCATTCGCACTGTTGAATCATCGGCTAGAACTAGGTGCCAATACCATTGAAATCTCAGTTGAAAGCCCGGGGGGTAACACCAGCGATACCCTGACAGTCACGCGGATCGATGATTCTATCGTCGATCCTGAAGATCCGGAAACCGCCCCGACAATCAGCATTCTGGAGCCTCTGGCTAATGCAGTGGCTAACACCGACAACGTTCGCATACGCGGTACGGTGTTCCCCGGTACTACCACAGAAACCAGCACCGTAGATCTGTTCATAGACGGGAGTCAGGTTAACCTTGATTCGGAAAGTGGTGGAACTTTTACTACCATCGTCCCGCTGAATATCTGTGATGGGTCAACGCAGACAATTGAACTGGTCGCCACCAATAATCTGAACCGAAGCATCACTAGAACACTGAATATTTCTTGTGATAACACCGCGCCGCAAATCACCTTGCTGACGCCATCTGACTTGGTCGACGGGGTTGATAATACCGTGCTGGAAAACCCGCTGCCGATAAGCGGACTAGTCGAAGACGCCCAGATATCGGGTCTGACCATCAACGGCCAGGCCGTCACCTTAACGCCGCATGCCCAGATAGATCAGAACCCGGATCTGTATCGATTCAGCGCTCAGCTGGAATTGAATAACGCAGAGCCCACTGACCTTACTATCAACGCATGGGACAGAGCCAATAATCAACAAACCATTAGCTACAGCGTCGTTGCCAACTTACCAGTGACGGTTGCTATTGTCAGCCCGGCAGAAGGCGCTGAAGTCAGTTTTACCGACACAGCAATAACGCTTGATGTCATTGCGGATGTACAGGGAATAACCGCGCAAAACACCGTACAGCTTAGCGTCAATGACGCAACCCCGCAGCTGATGACGCTCAATGGTTCTACCGCGTCACTCACACCGACAATCAACCTCATCGAAGGGCTGAACACCGTGTTGGTCGAAGTGTTGAATGAAGGTGGTGAAGTGATAACCCGTGCACGTCGAACTTTTACCGCCCAGCGCGATGTAATCGAACCACTGGCACTGATACGCACCGAACCCGAAGCGGACAGCCTGCACAACCTGCCCAACGACCCTGTCACTCTGTACTTCAACCAGAACGACATCGACTTTGATCAGGTTAGCGTCCAGGTCACCCAGAGTGTTCACGGGCCAGACTACGATCTTACCAACCAGCAGGCCGCAGCATTCACCGAAATCCCTGAACCAGAACTGATCGAAGTGCATATGGATCAGGCCCCGGTTGCAGGCAACATCGCTCGCTATCCCGGGGACCAGCTGATCAGCTTCTATCCCGAAGAGCGCTTTCGTTACGGTGCAACAGTCTTTGTGGAAGTCTTGCATGAAGGTGAAAGCTTCGCGCGCTACAGCTATGAAGTGCAAGAGCTGCCAACCCAGCTGGTCGGTATCGTCACAGACTCATTTGCCAACCCGTTGTCGAACATCCTGGTGAGTCTGCCCGAACTGGGGATCGAGACTCGAACAAATGAGAATGGGAACTTTGACTTTGGTGCGGGTGAGGTACAACGCGAGGCGATAGAAGCCGGGCGCTATACACTCGTAGTTAATCCGGATCAGTCCAACCCTGGCTGGGGGGTCACAGAGTACTGGGCTAACGTACAGAAAAGTCGCATCAATCAGCTGGGCTATTTTCAGCTGCCGAGAATCCTGGGTGACGTCCCTTATGTTCCATTGACCGGTGGTAAAACGCTAACCCTGGCTGATGGTGATCTTGAGCTTAATCTCAACAACGCCGTCCTTGAGTTTCCTAACGGTCGGGCTCAGGGCAATGCTCAGGTGCAGACACTATTAGTCGCACAGTTGCCCCACCCGGCGACCCCGGCTGCCGTGCCACAGTTTGCCTGGCATATGCAACCAACGGGTATCCGCGTCGAGGGGGAAGTAGAGTTGACCATCAACATACCTGCTTTCCGGGGTACCTATGATCATGTACCGCTGGAGGAAACGCGGGTTGTTCTACTTGGCTTTGACAACCAGGCCAAACAGTTAATCCCCGTAGGTACCGGCAAAATAGTCGGTCGGCAGATTCAGTCAATCGGGCCAGTCGCACTGACACGGCTGGACTACATCGCTTATGCACTGGTGCCATTCAGCGTGTACTCAGCGCTGTGGGAATACGAGCTTGGTGATCTGCCTACATTACCGCATTTGCACAGCCGTCTATTGGAAGCAATCGAATGATCACGCAGGTAACCCGCGGCGACAACAAAGCTGCCTTTCTATCAAGGGCAACCCGCAGAAGGTGCAAAGCCACCATCACCCATCCGGTAACTGCGCGCTTCTGCAAACCCGGCATAAACATCAGCCTGTTCCCTGAACAGCAGTTAAGTAGTCATCGGTAAAGGAATTATGAATTATCAACGCATTATCCAGGTGCTTCTTCGCGCTCTTACCTTAAGTATCTTTTGTCTCGGTCTACTGCACGCCAGCCCGCACGGTGGTGGACCGACCACAATCACAGGGGTGGTGTACAAACAAGGTCTCGTCTTTGACGAGGTCAATGGTAGTAACCGCCCGATGTTTGTCGAGTTCGATGCAGAAACGGGTAATATCAATGTATGGCTGGACGACCCGGCGCTGGACGCCAGTGATCAATCGATCAGCATCGGTAACGGTGCTGACTACCGGGCCGCCGCCGCCGCGTATAACAACTTTATCAATCTGATGCCTGCTACTGAATTCGAAAAACTACAGGTCGTCAGCGCAGATGATTTTGACAATCTTTTCGAGCTATTCAATTACCCAACCAGTGTGCAAGAGTTTAAAGGCACACGTTACCGGGAAAGCAGATCGCTGCTGGTGTACAAGCCAGAAGCACTGAATGAAACTATACAACTGAATGCTCAGGACGGGCTGATCGTCTATCAGTCGCGTTATGACCTCACTCAGTTAAGAGAGGGCGCTTCTCTTGCGGCCAATAGCCTGTTAATAGATAGTGCTGGAAGAATTTTGCACACCAGTAACGATAATATCGGTTATCGTGTCGCGTTTGTCACCCCGGACGGACGGGTTGCAGATGAGCGATCTGCATCGTATCAGCCAGGCGATACACTGGTCGCACCGATCACCTTTGGTACGGTGTCAACTGGTCTGAACCCGGTAGCCAATTTTCCCATTGATAATGAAGGGAAATATCAGGCACTCAATATTATGCCGCCGTGTCCC
>CAZNOB010000156.1:0-12146 GCA_964574535.1 uncultured Granulosicoccaceae bacterium
GGGTCTGCTGCAGGTGCCGATACAGGCACCGGTTCTGGCGCAGGTTCGGGCAAATCTGCCGCCGGGAATAAAGAGTCAAGGTTCCAGGTAGCGCCAGTGCTGTTGCAAAGCGGTCCGGTGTAGTCACGGGTCCCGTTGGGAATGCCAGGGCAGGTCGTCTCATCCGGTGCCGTGTTTTTAGGATCATGACCGCACTGGACGGTGTTGTAGTAACTGCGGTTACGGCTGGATCCTTCACCGAAGACATCACTTATCGCCCGACAAATTTGCGGCACAGTCATATCGCCCCGAGGGGTACTAACTCGCACATTGGCCAGGCCGTGGTCAAAGTTGGTGTCACAATAACATTGCCCGTCTACGGAGTAGGAGTCGCTCCAGGGTTGCGCAGTGTTGAATGGCTGTGCTTCCGCTCGCACGGCTGGCACTGCATTAAAAAAACTATCACCAAAATCATCCACGGTGGCGATCTGGTTTTTTTCAATCCCCAGAATGTGAAGGAGTTCCACGGTGTCTGAAAAATCCAGTTTCTCGTTTGGACTTAAATAATCGAATGCGGAATTCCACTGCACGGAATATTGCCCGCTCCTCGCCTCTGCCACAAAAGAATCGCTCCGTTGATTTAGATCGGCGGTGGCGTTCTCGTTATTGCCGTCGGCAATCTTCACATAGTTTGAATTATTCCTGACATAAGAAAGATCGCCCTGGTTTGCCATTCTTTCATTCCACGCACTATGCTGGATGACATTGATTCTTTGTCTGGTATTGACGGAAGATTGCTGCTGAATGGTGCGGATAACATCGGCTGTGAAATCTGCCTGACCACCTTCTGCCACGTGGATATCGCCACCGCTATTTAATACCTGCAGCCAGCGATCAACTGTTGCGTTGACAGAGCGGTTCCAGTTGCTGTGCGCATTGACCCAGTTGTTCCCCCAGGTGGCCTGCATGACTGCTTCGGCGGGTGGTTGATAGCGGTCTGCATTGTGTTCTCCGTAAGCACCGCTGACTACATGTGGATCAAAACCAATGCTGTTTGCGACCATAAAAGCCGCGACTGTCGCGTGGCCGTCGTCTCTGTCGGGTGCATGATCGTAGTGGAGGGAGATAAGATCTACGTTGCTGCGGTAGTCAGCATGGGCGAACAGGCAGGACAAAAGCAGTGCAAAAGCACATGCGGTGCGAAAAAGCATAAAGAAGCTCATAGTATTTTTGTGAACCGATGGCGGCAGGGCGAAAAGCGTGCCTGCGCAGTAGCCAAACTTCGCGGTATTCTGCCTAAAGAGGCGATTGTGTCTTGTAGACTAGTTCACAAAAAAGAGGGGAGACATGTAATCTAACAGTCCAGCAACAAGTCAGAGGCAACCATCCAGGTTGTCTCTAACTTGCTTTGAGATCAATAGCTTGCGTTGTCAAGCTACAAAAGAATGCAGCATCAGTGTGTGTGGGTGGCGATCGCTGTAGAGATGACTTCTGATAACAGTTCTGTCTGGTCGTAAATGGTTTTAAACTGATCCACCTCTGGCAGATCGGTATCGCGGAAAAGGTATTCCAGATGACCATATGCCAGGGGTTGGTAGACCAGATCGGCGAGGATAAAATAGTCACCGGCCGCAGGCAGGTCAATTTCGTATTCAAATAGATCTATGCCACTGTTGAAGTTGCTGTCTTGCTGAGCCTTGCCCACCACACCAACATCGTTCGGTACGAAGTTTTTGTCAAAGCCCTTTGGAGTCAATCGATTATCTTTCAGGTATCTGACGCCTTCGACCAGTGAGTGTGTGACATCACCATTGATATCGCCCATGATCGCTTCGTAAACCAGCACCTGGTTTTCGCTCACAATTCCGTTGTAGTGTGGCTCATAGAAATTGTAGTTGCGATCTCCGTCCACCCCGACAATGCTTCCGTCAGCGTTCATCTTCCCGGACTCGAAAACCACCGCACCGGTTGCATCAGTGACTGCCAGGTGAACAAACACTCTGCGTGACGGATAGCCACTGGGTAACTTATGACCGGTGTGATTCTCAATCCTGAGAGTGGCGATCATTTTGCCGTCTTCGCTCTTGCGAACATCGATAATATCAAGATCAGCCGAAGTTTTTAGGAATTCGCGGTTGCGTTCAATGGCTTCCGGAAAGCCATCAACTTCAATACCCAGCTCCTCCTTGAAGTTCTGAAACATATCCATCATCACGGTGTTAGCGCCGAGAAATGTATGTTCCGAGAAGTTGGGACGTCTGATATCAGTACCGGAAGATGAAAGTGTCACGGTGGTTTCAATCTTCGGCATATGACATGCCTGACACGAAGCCGCTAAATTAGCTCCGTCACGATAGTCGCTATTTTGCCACTCTGAATAAGTTTGTTGTTCCTGAAAACGATTTTCAATGACGTCCGGGATGACTTCGCCGTTCTCATCGAGCTTGTGAGTTTTTAGATCATGGCAAGTGGCGCACACTTCTGATTGGGTCATGTGAGGGCCGTATACAGGGGTGAAATCCGAGTTGGCGATCATGTATGCGCCAAGTGGATCTGCGTACTGTCCGTAAGCGCGTCGATTTTCTTTTTCGTCGGCAGGGTAAGTCGCAATGGTGAAGTTCCCTGAGCTGGCACCTTCGGTACCCAGGTTGCCCGTGTCTTCAATTTGGTGGCAAAGCGAACAGCTCACACCATCCATTGCGTGATCGTAGTAGGCGTCTGTCTCTGGAAATCCGTCGCTGACAAAATTGAACGCAACGCCATCCTTTTTGGCAGCTTCATTGGCCATTGGTGCGTGACAGCGGGTACAGGTGTCATTCACCTCGTGTTCAAGGGCAGGGTGGTTTTTGATCGTTGCAGCTGCCTTTGCACGCCAATACGGGTCGCGTGCAGAGTTGGCCATGGTGCTGGTTTCCCACGCACGTCCAATTGATACATCGTTGTTGTCGTCATCGAACAGATCATTGTGGCAATCGCCACAGGCACCGCTGCCGGAGAAATGGTCGCCGACAAAAGTTGAATCAGCCAGTGCAAAAGAGGGTAGTGCGCCAGAGCCGGTTGAGGGAGCCGGGTCAACGATGAGGTCTGGCACGATGGTGAGCTTGTTTTCCGCTTCCTCGCCCATACAGCCGCTTACAAAGATTGCTGCGAAAGTCACCACAGCCGCGGCACGGAGTGCCTGTCTGATTCGTGCCGTTTGTTGTTCTGCCAAGTTCCCTAGTACCATTGTCTACCATTCTCGCGAGGGGTTATCGCGTCTCAGGGCCATTCGGGCCGTCAATTAACCATCACTGGTAGATCGGCCGTGAGAGTGCAGACTTAAACCGGGCGAGTAGTGGCAGCTCTAATATGTTGACTGGGTCCTAGTAATCTATGGGTTCAAAGACGTGGATCGCATCCTGTCCGTAGTCTGCTACCCAGACCGTTCCAGGAAAGATATCGTTGTCGCCCTGGGCCGTTACATCCAGTGGTGTTCCCAGATTCTCAAACAGTTTGTCCAGCCCGTTTAACTTGTTCCCACCATTGTTTAGCTGAATTCGGTAGATGGTTCGATCGAAGCTACTGGCCAGCAGGTCGCCTTTCATTGAATTGCCAAAGTTACTTGCCGTATATTCGGTGAAACCGTTCGTCGATGATTTGAAAACGTGCAACGCGTTGTCTTGTTTACCCGGAATTTTGAATTGACACTCTGTGCCATTGGCCTTTCCATCGATGGGTGATTGTGGGTTGTCGTCATTAAATGTATTGGCTTTGCTTCCACGTGTGGGATTCGGATGTCCCCCGTAGTAACCTTTGCCACTTATAAAGTGGAAGTTATCGCCGTAGGTACTACCACCTTTTTCCTTATAATCGCCCAGGCAATTACCTCCCGGCGTGTCACCCCAGCCGGAGTTCGGGCCGTTGTCGATGGTGTACATCTTATTATCTTCAGTGATCAGCAGATCATAGGCGTTTCGCCAACCGGGTGAATAAACCTGTATCGGGCCATTGGTGGTGAGCTTACCCATGTTCTTGCCATTGTTACCACCAAAGGGATCATTGCTGTCGTTGGCACCCGGTCGATCCTCGTCGTCCAGGGTCGGTACATCGTAGGTAGTATCGCCGATTTCATCTAAATCAATCTCAAGAATCGCGGCACTGAGTGCGTATTCCGGCAGTCGGGCAAAGTTTTTGGAAGGGATACCCATATTGGTATGACCTCCCATAGAAATATACAGCGTCTTACCATCTTTACTCATTTGCATACCATTGCCCTGATGATTTTCTTCAGAGCGCGGCAATCCGCGGACAATGTCTTTTTTGCTCCATCCATTGCCGTTTTGGGTCAGCCGGGAAATAATCACAGAGTTTGTATCCAGGTCTAAATCATTGCCAGAGGGTCCGGCGCCCATACGCGGGTCACCGGATGCCACGTAAATAACAGGGTTATTGGCGCTACCGACAACCAGAATGCCTGTCACCAGCCGACCTTTCACAGAATTATTGACCGTGCCGTCATCGTCGTGATTAACGATCTTTTGAACCAGATTAATATCGTCCGTCTTTGTCACGTTATAGGTGTTTTTGTTGGTACGCTGCACGGTGTACTGAAGAATATATCCATCGCGTTCGGCAACGTATAGTTTGCCGTCCGGGCCAAACTGAAGTGATGTAGGATTATTAGGATCAGCATTTTTCAGCTTGGTCGTCAGGAACTCGGGGTCAACACCCGGGGCGGTTGGGTCCGGTTCATCTGGTTCAGGTAGTGTCACCTTGCCTTCAAGCGTCACTTTAATTGACGGGTTCGATCCGTCATGCTCAATATTTAGCAATGCCGCTTTGTTACCGGCAACGCCGGAGGAGAGTGTTACCTTTATAGTTATCGATGCACCAGGGCTTATGGTGACAACGTTGTTAAAGTCAGTGCTGAATGAGTCAGCCGAATCGCCTGATAACAGCACATTGTATATGTTGATTGACGGATAATTGGCACCGCCACCGTTGGTTAGCGTTAGCGTTTGAGTTTTATTCTGGTCGGCTTCAATAGATCCCAGATCCAGGTTAGCTGACGAGATTTGTAATTCACTGGCGGGAATGTCAATCCCTGTGCCGGTTAGAAATACAAGATGCGGAGAGTTACCGCCACTGTGTTCGATGCGCAGGAATGCCTTTTTATCGCCCAGAGTTGCCGGGTTGAAAGATACTGAAAACTTGACGTTGTCCCCGTTGTTTAGAGTCGCCGAGCCTGGAAAGTCGCTGGTGAAATCGTAGGAATCTTCGCCTCCGACCTCAACCGAGTAAATATCCACAGCGGTATCTTCTGTTCCACCTGAATAGGTAATCTCGAAGTCCTGTACTTTCGCCGAGCCGATTTCTATGTCTCCAATCGCAAGGATCGGGGGCTTAACGGTCAGTTCTGAAGATGAAGGAAGAGAACCAATTCCGCTCAACGGAATTTGAATAGATTCTGCCGCTAGCTGTGTGCTGAAGAACAACAGTAAAGCTGGAATAAGACGCTCAATAACTCGGTCAATCATCGATGGATCCGTGTACGTAATAGTGTAGTCGTAGTGTCGTATCCGAGAGACCAAGCAAAAAACAGGCAAGGCTTCACCTGTATTGTCGTAGAGAAGCAAAATTAGACAGAAAATTCGGGCGAGATGGCAAATTGTATTCGCAGCTTGCCGGATCTGAAGTTGTATTGATTATATTGGTACAGCCTTTGCGATGGAAAGCCCTCCAAAATAGACGGAACGAACATGTCGATCAATTCCACCCCTGCCAACGCCACCATGGCATTAACACAACAAGAAAAAAGAATACTAGTGACAGGTGGTGCCGGTTTTCTGGGTTCTCACCTGTGTGATCGCCTATTGGCACAGGGTCATGAAGTTATTTGTGTTGATAACTTCTACTCAAGCACTAAACAAAATATTCTTCATCTGCTGAATGACCCGAAATTTGAAATGGTACGCCATGATGTAACCTTTCCGCTGTATCTGGAGGTAGATGAAATCTACAATATGGCGTGTCCGGCTTCACCAGTGCACTATCAACACGATCCGGTACAAACCACAAAAACCAGCGTTCATGGTGCAATCAACATGCTGGGTCTGGCCAAACGTACTGGTGCAAAAATATTGCAGGCTTCAACCAGTGAAGTCTATGGCGACCCGATTGTACATCCACAGGTGGAAAGCTATTGGGGGAATGTGAATCCCATTGGCCCGCGCTCCTGTTACGATGAGGGCAAACGTTGTGCAGAGACTTTGTTCTTTGATTATCACCGCCAACATAACGTGCAAACCAAAGTGGTTCGCATCTTTAACACCTATGGCCCGCGTATGCATCCGAATGATGGTCGTGTGGTATCCAACTTTATAGTGCAGGCTATCAATGATCAGCCAATCACATTGTTCGGTGATGGCACGCAAACCCGATCGTTTTGTTACGTGGATGATCTGGTCGAGGTTATTATTCGAATGATGAATTCAAATGACGGTTTCATAGGTCCCGTGAATATCGGTAATCCGTCTGAATTCACCATGGTACAGCTTGCAGAGCTGGTTCGTGATTTGACCGGTTCAAATTCCGAGCTTGTATTTCAGGACCTGCCCGTGAATGATCCCACACAACGCAAGCCCGATATCACTCTTGCGCAGGAAAAGCTTGACTGGACCCCGGAGGTTTCTTTAGAGCAAGGATTAAAACGCACGATTTCCTACTTCGAAGCGTACTTCAAGAAAAGTCCGAAACTAGAGGCGGCGTAGCAACGCCTTGAGGTCTAATGACTAAAGCCCCTACGGTCGGTTATAAACACAAACCCATAGCCTTGATTATTCATAATGCGACAAGTAAATATTAGCGAATTGCTATGTATGCAGTTCCAAATCAATTTTTGAGCACCTTTTTCAATAGTGCAGTGTGTCTATTCGACGCCAGAATAAAATCTGGCGTCACATCTCGGCCCATCCTCCTCGGCACGTGGCGGCCACGTTTCTCAGACGATTGGCCGACCTGCTTAGCCAGATTTCCTCTGGACGCCCCAAGCTGACTTAAATTAGGCTCATGAATAATTCAGGCTAGGGGCCCGCCAGGCGCACGTACCATTGAGACCCCCACACCCAATAGATCTAATACAACCGCAAATACTCCTGAACCTCCCAGTCAGTCACAGCCTGATGATAACGCTCCCACTCATCCACCTTATAAGCAAGATAAGAATTCCGCATAGTAGCACCAAGCACGCTTTCCGCCAGATCATCTCCCCGTAGTGCCTCAGTAGCCACCATCAGGTTGCGTGGTAAGCGCCGAATACCCAACTGTTCGAATTCCTCTTGTGTCATTTCATAGAGATCCCGATCCGTTGCAGGGCCGGGATCAATTTTATTCACAATACCTTTAACTGCGGCGGTTAATGACATACCCAGGGCAAGATAGACGTTCATACACATATCAGCGGCCCGGTTCTCAATGCAGTATCTGCTTTGTGGCAGTCTGAATTGCGCGGAGCGATTGTTGTAACCATAAGTAATATTGGTAGGTGCCCAGGTCACCGTGCCCCCTTCGAATCCACCCACACGCGGCACCAGTCCGTTATAGGAATTAACAGTGGGGCAGGTGATTGCGGTCAATGCTTCGGCATGCGCCATCAAACCACCAACCGCATAGCGTGATTCATCACTCCAGCCGTTTTCGTCAGAACCGAACAGATTGACTCCCGGGTTATCCACCGATTGCATGGATAGATTGATGTGTGCACCGGAACGCCAGTCTCCGATGGTAGGTTTAGGCATAAAAGTAATGAACATGCCGTGCTCCTTGGCAATTTCTTTTAATAGAATTCGCAGAAACACCAGACGATCTGCCATTTGCAATAGATCAGTGTAGTGGAAGTCCAGTTCAAACTGAGAGTAAGCACCCTCGGCAACAACATCGTGTACATTCCAGCCGAGTTCCTCAAGTATATCGATCATGTCTTTCAGAAACGGCATTGAATCGATTGAGTGCTCTACATCGTAACCGAATGCCTGTCTGCGAGATGTGGTAGTGGTGTCTGTCTCATCATCGATGGCTTTTACCGGCTTGCCGTTTTCGTCAAAGCGCATAGCGATAAATTCAGGTTCGATACCGGCATAACCAACATAACCTGCTTCAAGGCCGTCTCTGATGGCTCGCTTCAGTGCTTGTCGTGGACAAACGTTATAAGGCTTACCTTCCCAGAATAAGTCGGCAAAGATGATGGCTGTAGATTTATCCCACGGACAAACATAAACCGCGTCCAGGTCGGGCACCATCACCTGATCTGAATCGGCCGGCGATAGTTCCGGGACATATGAAATTGAATGAACGGCAAACTGCGGGCCTTTCCCCATGCAAAGTTTTTCAAAGTCGCTCATGGGTACAGGTTTGGTTTTTGGAATACCAAACAAATCAATCCAGCTGGATAGCACATACCTGACTCCGGCAGCTTCCAGTTCTGCGCGTACTTCAGCGATGCGTTCTTTGCCGGGCAGTGCTTCTGCAAATGTTTCAACGTAGGCAGTCATCTGTTTGGTTCCTGTTTGTGTATTCGGTTTTTAGTGCCAGTGCAGTCTGTTTGTCGTAGTCGAAGTCTTAATCAATCAGGTCTCGGACGGCCTGATCAAGGTAGTGTTGGAATTCCACGTCGTTACCTGGTGATGCAACACAATGGCCCCAGGGTGATTCGTAAATTCTCAGTTCGCTATTGGGTATATGGCTGGCCTCGAAAGCGTTGTCTTCCGGACGGAAGTACAAATCATTGTCACAGGCGATGATGATTGTACGAGCGTTGATGGCAGACAATGCTTTGATGAAGTCACCATGGTAAGGGGGTTGCCGGCTGATATCTCCATGCTGCCAGCTTGATAGCTTACACAACAGATCATTGGCATCCCAAGTCAAATGATCCTGTTCCCAGTCCTGCAGTAAGTCCTCTGGGGTATCGAAGCCTTTCTTTTTGTATAATTTTTCGCGGAAGAAAGTTTGTGAGAACGCCCAGCCCGCATAAACCCGCGCGAAAGCTTTTAAACCTTTCACAGGCGGTGTTTTGTAGTCGCCATTATTGTAAACAGCATCTGCCTGAAGTGCGGCTTTAACGCCCTCCAGAAAAACCCGGTTATGTTCAGCCGTTTTAGCAGAGGCACAAAACGGCAGAATGGCATTTACCATATCCGGATACTGGGCAGCCCACTGAAACGACTGGCATCCAGCCATAGACCATCCGGCAACCAGAGCGATTTGATTAACACCAAGCGCTCCAGTTAAAAGCTGATGCTGTGCTTTAATGTTGTCGTGCAATGTGATGGCGGGAAACGCAGCACCATGTTGTGGGCCTGCTGTGTTGCCAGGTGATGAACTGATGCCGTTGCCAAACATATTGATCGATACAACAAAGTGGCGTGCCGGATCTATAGCCCGACTTTCACCAAAGAAGCCTTCGTTACGTGTGTGATTTCCGGTGTAGAACGTGGGCAAAACCACCACGTTATTCTTCGCTGTGTTTAGCTTGCCATAGGTTTTATACGCAAGCATGGCGTCCGACAGCACAGCGCCGGACTGCAGCTCTAAATCACCCAGTTCATAGACTTGGTGGTCGCTATTCATAATATTTTTCGGATGCTGATCAGTGCAGTGTTGTAAGTCATTTTTTCCTCTCGTTAAATTGTTATAGGTGCTAATACCCGAGTTCAGGCTGTACCGGATTAAGCAAAGGCTTGTCTGCCAGAAATAGTTTCATATTTTGAAAGAACAGCGTCAGTGTCATTTGAACATAAGCGTCGCCGTCATCGGCAGATATATGTGGTGTGATGATCACGTTTTTGGTATGCCATAAACGTGAATCTTCGGCAATGGGTTCGGGATCAAAAACATCCAGAATAGCACCGCCGATGCTGCCGTCCTCCAGTTTGTCACACAGGGCGTCATAATCCATGATCGCCTCACGACCAATGTTGACTATACCCGCGCCCGGTTTTAGTAAGTCGAGACGTTGTCGATCAAGTAAGCCGCGGGTTTCCGGTGTGTCCGGAGTAGCGGCAAGAATATAATCTGCATGTGGCAGTACCTGTTCCAGCTGCTCCGTGGTAACCACTTCATCGCAGCCATCAACTGCACGGCCACTTCTATTAATACCGATCACATGGACGCCAAGTGCCTGTACTTTTTTTGCTGCAGAGCCCCCAAGGCTCCCTGTGCCGATAACAACCAGGGTTTTTCCAGCGATTGGTGTGGCGTACAACGAATCGTAAACCTTGTTTCTCTGGTTAGTGATTACCGCAGGCATATGCGAGTGCAGCATCAGAATACTCATCAATCCAAATTCTGCCGCTTTAGCTGCATGCACGCCTTTATTGTTAGTTAGCGTCACTCCATCGGGTATCCAGTCCATCGGCAGCATGTGCTCAACACCGGCACCAATACAGTGAATCCATTTAAGTTTCGGCGCTTTCTTTGCCAGACCTTTCGTAGGCAGGTTCCAGGTAAGCAGTACTTCAGCATCTTGCATGGATTGATCAAAGTGATCAGTATCCCAATCAATAAAAGTTTCCACCTCGCCGCCCAGTTCGCCAAATTCAGAAAGGGTGTTAGCGAATCGTTCGCGAGTGATGGTGAAGACCTCTTCGCCTTCCGGTGTGTTCGGAAAAGAGCCCGCAGCCCAGCGATTATTTTTGATGTGTATTTTTACTGTCATGCTGTGCTCTGGTGATAAAGTCGATTAAGAATACTACAGTGAGTTTTCATTCCAGCGCTTTCAATTGTGTGATAATCATTTCGTCGCGCTCGGCTCCGCTTAAGGTATCACCTGAAAATATTATTTCCATAACCTGCTTGTTGGTGGTCTTTAGTGTTTCGCGATCCTCAATGGCACCGGGTATGTTTAAAATAGTATCGCTGCCATAAGTGGGGATTATGCCGTTTGATTGTTCACCAGTCAGAATGCCAGGTTGCGGAGGACGCTTACCTTTTTGCATATTGCGAATAGTCTTTTTAATCTGCGCCCGGTACATTGAAATACCGCGATCACCAGAGACAAGATATTCCTTTTCATGGTCAGATATGGCACCCATGCCTTCCACGGCCTCTACATCACCGGGGCTTGCCTGCTTATCTTCATAACTGCGATCGAACAATTCACCTTGCTCTATAAGTTGCATGCCCTCCGGCGTGTTGTATTCATGTGGATCACCGCGTTCACCAAAGTTTCCCCATGCAAACGCGATACAGTGTTCATCATCAACCGGAACCACCCAGCGCGTAAAGGCACTGCGGCCGAAGTAGCGAGTCCGTGTTCCATCAGCAGCGAACGCAGAACCGGCTTGTGTAAAGTTGGGCAGCACCAGCTCGTTAACCCGTACCCAGACATTATTTGCCACACGGCGCGATGCTGTGCCGAAAAAGCGTACTTTTTTATTCTCGTAGAATTCAATTTCACCCAGCGCACCGAAGCCATCGGAAAACTGCGACTGGTGTAAAAAAGCCGTGTGCACGGGATCAACAATCGCATCCAGAACCTGCAGCCAGTTACAGTTAAAAGGGCCAGCATACGGGGTCATAGTCATATCGGGAATATTAAAGGTATCGTATATTGGAAACTCCGGCAGTTCATCCATGGGACCAAGATACGCAAACAACAGCCCCTTGTATTCCTTTACAGGATACGCACCAAGGCGCATTTTACTTTTCACATTCGCAGCCGAGACAGATCCTTCGGGCTCACCCGGAATATCCAGCACAGTACCGTCTACATCAAACACCCAGCCGTGGTAACAACACTGAATGCCGCGGTCAGCGCAGCTCCCGTATTCAAGCGACGCGCGACGATGCGGACATTGTTTATGAACCAAGCCATACTGACCCGACTTATCCCTGAACAGAACAAGCTCTTCACCCAGTCGTTTAATAAGTTTGGGTTTATCACCGAGCTCGGTGGTAATAAATATCGGGTGCCAGTATCGTCGCAGATAGTCACCACAAGGGGTACCGGGACCGGTTTGAGTTAGCTCGGTCATCGACTCACCCTGCCAGTTTTGATGATAGCCGCAAAAACTGTCGAAATTATCCTTTGACGGGGTGACGACGTCGCTCATTGTGATGATTCCAATCTAAAAGTTGAACCGCAGTGGTTGTGCTCGTCAGGGGGCAGGGGTGTCTGCCAGATTAATCCA
>CAZNOB010000157.1:0-4283 GCA_964574535.1 uncultured Granulosicoccaceae bacterium
TGGTTGGCGAAAGGATCATTGGGATTGATTTCCAGACCCGAGGTGTTGTCGCCTCTGATGGTGCCGGTCCATTCGTCGTTATCGGTGTTGAGTTTTCTCAGGTGAATATTCACTGGCGCTTGCAGGGTTTCGGACGCGATAAAAGGTTTATTCTCTCCAAACCAGCTTTGCCGCCGCAGTCGATCAATAAGGGCAGAGTCGCCGAACGGGTTTGCGATGTCAGGATCTGCTATTCGGCTATAGAGCTTTTGGGCATAAAAATCAGGCGTGTTATTGATGCACTCCGGACCGGGATAACAGCTTCCATCAATTATCCAGTCGGATTCTCCCTGATGCCAGATTATGCCGTCGATACTGGATCGACCCAATGCTTCAAGCGCATTGCTGACCTGACTGACAATCTGGTTCCATCCGTCCTCGCCGGTATCCCAGTATCCAATGCCCCGGCCACCTTCGGCCATCATAACCAGGCCGATAACTTTGCAGGTCGATGCCCGGTCGGCTACCTGTTTCGCAAAGTGGAAGGCCAGATTGTTATGCGCAATTCCACCAGCACCAGGGTTGGTCTTGTGCCAGCTCTGGGTGAGGTCAGCGGTCTTCCAGCCTATACCGGCATTGTTGTTTGTCGGATCAACGTTCCATGCAAAAACACGCGGGTGGGGTAGATCGGGCTGCTGAAACTCGACCACTTTGCCGAACTGATCAATGGTGGCTGCGACTACGGTATCGGGTCCAATCAGGTTGGATTGGCCTGTGGCAAGAATAATATCGGTGATATCAGATGGAGAGGGAGTTCCTCCGGTGCATGCAAAATTGCTGACCGGTCCGCTTTGCACCTCGATCTCGCTGAACTCGGTGTCGCCGGGCTCGGCAGGGATTTCAGCTGTGCCATCGCTATCGTCGCCATTGCCGCTACAGCCGGCGATCATAGCACTTAGCAGTATCGACCGGAGACACACCGCGTACCGATGTCTTTTTGGAGTAAGGTTAGTGGTCACGTCGCTAGATTAAACTCTGTACACAGCGCCTTAAAGAAAGCTCAGGCGCTGTGTGTGGTGGGATGAATCTTAAGTTTTATTATTTATCTTTAAGGCCATGCCCTTAAAGTTTTTCTTCTTTCATGGCGCGATAATGATCGCGTCATGAAGACAGAGCCAATAAAAAAGTGGAATTAAGATACCACGGCTTTTACAGCAAGGCTGAGCAGGTCATCCATGACGGAGCCATCTTTATCTGCATCAAGGAAAGATTCCAGCATGCCACGGTTCTGGTTGGCGGCAACTCCTGAGCTGAAAATATTACCATTATTGTTGTTGCCGCCGAATAATCCACCGGATGATTTCTGACCACCGATAAATTTTTTGCTCAAAGAGCTCATCACAAGGGTGGCGAGGATTGGCAGTGCTTTTTTCATCAGTGTTGACGATAAACCTGCCTTCTGAGCTCCGTAGTTTGCGACATTGCGGCTGACATCTTTACTGCCGAAGATGTGACCTAGAATAGAGTTTCCCTCGTTAACGGTATTTGGTTGACCGATATTCGACAGATTATCCAGGTAACCGGAGTGGTTGCCACCCGTCAGTGCGCCAATCAGGTTGTCCAGGCCCGAATCTGATTTGGCGTTGTTCTTCATGCCGCGGGCAAGTGCCGGAATCAACTGTCCTGCCGCTGATCGTGCCTCGTTTTCGCCAACACCTAACTGTTTGGCTAATTCGCTCACCACATTCTGGCTGTCATTTCCTAATAGTGATTCAAGGAGATTCATAACGGTTCCTGTTTAAGTGGCCTGCACGCAGTGCTGGTGCAATTGGCCAGTAGATTTACTTACTGAATGAAGTGGAGTTTGCGGTGGTGTTTACAATGTTTGTCTGGTTGTCGCCGTGTCAAACATTGTGCCGATGTGGTTTTAACGGTCATTACAGTTGTTCGAGGATTTTCTCGGCAGAGCTGACTTCAAATACCGGCCCGTCTTCAACATTCAGGTGAGTGATTGTACCGTCGTCCACGATCATCGAATAGCGCTGGGAGCGAATTCCGAGTCCACGTTCAATCAGATCGAGTTCCAGGCCGAGTGCTTTGGTCCACACTGCACTGCCGTCAGCAGCCATCAAAATATGGTCTGCATTCTGAGCTTTGCCCCAGGCATCCATCACGAACGGGTCATTGACAGAAAGGCAGACAACACGGTCTACACCTTTAGCAGTGATCTTGTCAGCGTTTGCCACAAAGCTGGGCAGGTGTGCCTGATTACAAGTGGGTGTAAAAGCGCCGGGTACTGCGAAAAGTACAATTTTTTTACCGTTGAACAAGTCATCGGTGGTAATGGTGTCAGGGCCTTTTTCGCCCATAAACGCTAGTGCGCCGGATGGTAATTTGTCGCCAACTTTAACAGTCATGTGAATTCCTTTGGATTTTGATCACGAATGACACCACAGCTAATTATCAAGGTAAAGCGATTTGTTATTTGAGCAGCCAAAGAAATCGTGTGGATCTACAATTCCATGAGTTCCTGCAGTTTCTCGCGTTGTGCGTAACCGTCTTTATAACCCAGTTCAATGAGGTCGCGTGCGAAACCGGAGTCAAAAAGCAGATAGCTGGTTAACGGGCGACCCTCTTTAGTCATTGCACCAAGGCCACTTAACAATATCCGCATAGAGCGTGGAAAAGAGCGAACATGTTTCGCCACGATGTCGCGTATATCCACGCTTGGAGAAATGACCAGGAACTCGACCGGGCGAAGCAATGCATCGTCGTGCTGGAAAGAGCTTTGTTTCGATTGAGACAAGGCGAAATTAATCCGGTTCAGGCGTTCGATGTCGGAATCGAGTCTGTCAATAAACAGGGTATCGAACATATACCCGGCAATTTGACCTAAATTAGGGTAAATCGGTGTAGCTGTGGGCGCTTCCTGTGACTGTGGGTTTCGTACGCTAATAATCAACAGTTTGTTCGCGCCCAGATGCAGTGCGGGGCTGAGTGGTGCGGCTTCGCGCATGGACCCGTCGCCGTGGTATTCGTTTTTAATCTTTATTGCCGGAAAAATCACCGGGATCGCGATTGATGCCATAAAGTGATCGATACGCAGCCGCGCCGGTACGCCATATCGCCGTGTCCGTTGCCAGCTTTGGAGTTCTTCCAGACCTTCGAAGTAGGTGAGTGAGGCATCGCGGCTATAGGATGATGCGGTAATGCCGAGCGCCCTGAGATGACCGGCCTGAATGCACTGGCGCATTCGGGCCAGGTTAACGTGATTCTCGATCAGTGAACGCAGCGGGGTGTTATCGAGTAATGAATCCGGCTGTGATTTCCCCATTCCACCACTGGCAAAAGACCAGATCCAGCGCGCACCTGTGCGGGTGGCGGTTTTAGCGTCAGTGCGGACAACCATGTCCATGTGCAGGTTTTCCCACATGCCGAGGAGCCGATGCATGCCATCGCTGAAATTGCCTGATCGACTGGCGACCATGCCTGCGTTGAGCGATCCTGCAGAGGTGCCCGTCACCACAGGAAAGGGGGAGGGTTGACCCGTGGGAATGAGCTCTTCGACTGCTTTGAGAACTCCCACCTGATAGGCATTGCGCGCACCGCCGCCTGGCAGAATAAGCCCGAGCATCTGCTTTTCAGCAGCCACTTTTTTTGAAAACCAGTGTTGAATGCCCATTGAATCGAATGGTGCCATGGAGTTAGAGCAAAAGAGCCGGCAAGCTTATCAGCCGAAGGAGATTTTGCCCATATTGAACGCTTGACGTGTTGCTATTGTTGACGATAGGGAGACAAAGCAATAATCGCACTAGCCGTGGAAATTTAAATGTTAGCTACCTACGGCTTTGTGATTTAAAGACTCAAACAGGTCTCGTTTGGCCGCTTCCACATCTAACAGGGTCTCGCTGACATCCTGCCACGTCACTTGCGCTGCCTGCTGACGCTTTTGGTAGTAATGCCCTGAAGTGCTGGTAACGATGCCCACGACCAGCAAGGCAAAAACTGCCTTGCGCGCAGTGCGCCGCTGGCTAGCTTCCGCCATAGCTGAATTCCTCGCGACCGATTTCACCGACGATCTGATCAACTTCTCGCCAGCTGGCGGCGAGATCTGTCAGAGAGCTTTCGATGGCACCCAGCGCTTGCAGATCGTTTAAGGCAAGCCTGACATTGCGTCGCAAATGGGCTGTGTTAGAAGCTTCGCGATATACCTGCGCGTTTTTCTCCAGCACAAACAGCACAAAGTCTACCTTGGCGGTACTGATGTCCAGTGTGGATACCAGCCGTTCCTGGGCACGCTCGAA
>CAZNOB010000157.1:4383-12030 GCA_964574535.1 uncultured Granulosicoccaceae bacterium
CCTTGGCGGTACTGATGTCCAGTGTGGATACCAGCCGTTCCTGGGCACGCTCGAATCGGTGCCAAATGTCTATCTGAGCTTGCAGGGAGTTGAGTACGCTGGTGTTTGCGCCAATGATGATCTGATTGCGATCGTGCTCTTCGCTGCTGACTGAAACGGATTGACGAGCCATGTCCAGCTCACCCTGAACGGTACGCATCCGCGCTTCAATCTCGTTGATCGCAGCACGTGTCTGGCGTCTTTTGTCCTGCAAGTGCGAGCGACTCTTCTCAGTGTGCCGGGCATAGTCGCTGCGAAGTCGGGCAGCCTGTTCAAAGTTGGTCGCGATTGTATCGAGTTCGGCGGATAGTTCGTCAATCATCTCATCAACACGGTGCGCAGTGTCGACACGCGTTTTCAGATGACGAAAGGCGATCAGGTTGTCGCGCAGCAATGCATAAGTGGTTGCTGCACCAACTCTCTGAGATTCTGATACGGTATCGAGCAGAAATTCCTTGATCGATACAAATTGTTCCGGCAGGGCAGGGTCAGACGTGGCCCCGGCATTGCCGGTGATCATCACGCATAGTGCTACTATCGCAAGGCAATTACCTCGCTTATATTTCGCCCGCCACCACATAAAAAATCCCGACTTTTATTGTTATTATCTGTCGATACTCTGCCGACAGTCGCGTCTGTATCGACGCCATGCCCTTTTTCTTCAGTTTTTTATTGATCGTGTTTTGCAAGCAGCTCCAGGGTGGGTGCCTGGCCACCGGTGAAAACCAGTCAGCATAATGCGCCGCAGTGAATTACAATAGAGGATTCACATTGAAGCCTGTTGGATCACCCCGCTGCATGAACGCCATTGAACTGTTACGAATCCGCTTTACCGAAGCGCTGAACGCAACCCTGGGGAGTGATACCACGCCCGCACAGCTGGATAATCTACTCGCTATGATTCGTCCTGCTCAGGACGGTAAGTTTGGTGATTATCAGGCAAACTGTGCGATGCCGCTGGGCAAGCAGCTGGGTAAACCACCCCGTGAGATCGCTGCCATGCTGGTCGCGAAAGCGTCGCTCGAAGATCTTTGCTCGTCTGTTGAAATTGCTGGCCCCGGCTTTATTAATTTAACGTTGTCCGATCAGTGGCTAAAAAATGAAATTTCGCTCGCTCTGACTGATCCTCGTCTCGGTGTGGCGGCAAGTCACAAGCCGCGCACCGTTGTGATCGACTTCTCTTCGCCCAATGTCGCCAAGCCAATGCATGTCGGCCATATTCGCTCCACTGTGATTGGTGATGCGCTGGCTAAAATTCATCGTTTCCTTGGACATCAGGTGATCACTGATAATCATTTGGGCGACTGGGGTACTCAGTTCGGCATGATTATCTATGGCTACAAGCACTTTGCAGAAGCAGCTGCCTATGATGCTGATCCCGTCTCTGAGTTGGGACGGCTGTATAAATATGTGCGAGTGCTGATGGATTATCATGGCGCAGTCAAAAAACAACCCGAGGCACAAGACGCTCTGCAAAAGCAACAAGCTGCGCTGGAGCGTATTCAATCGGAGGATCATGCAGATGATAAAGGCAAGCGAAAACAGCAGAAAAAAGATATTGCGCGGCTGAATGAAAAAATTGCGGACCAGCAGGAACTAATCACTGGTCTGGCTCAAACTGTTGACGCGGTGCAGAAAAATAAAGAACTTCATCAGATTGCCATGGCCCACCCTCAAGTAGCGGCTTCGGTATTGGCAGAGACCGTTAAGCTTCACGAAGGCGACACTGAAAACAAAGGACTGTGGGATAAATTTTTGCCCTACTGTCTGGAAGATATACAACGACTTTATAAACGTTTGAATATTTCATTCGACCACGTTTTGGGTGAGAGCTTTTACCATGATCAGCTCAGTGGGGTTGTCGATAACTTTCTGGATAAAAAACTAGCACGGGAAAGCGACGGGGCGATCTGTGTATTTCTGGATGGCTACGAAGCGCCGATGATTATTCGTAAAAAAGATGGTGCCTACCTTTATCCCACAACAGACCTTGCCACAATTCAGTACCGTGTCAGTGAGTGGCAGGCAGATGCCATGCTGTATGTAGTTGACCACCGACAGGCGGATCACTTCGATAAGCTCTTTGATGCGGCCAGGCTGTGGGGGCACCAAGACGTTGAGCTCACCCATGTCAGCTTTGGCACCGTGCTTGGCGACGATGGTAAACCGTTTAAAACTCGAGCTGGTGATACGGTTGGACTTGAAGGTTTGCTTGACGAAGCCGAATCACGTGCACTGCAAGTGGCTATTGAGCAAAATTCACAGCTTGAAGAAAGTCGACAACAGGAAATAGGGCGGGTTGTAGGTATTGGTGCATTAAAGTATGCAGATTTGTCGCAAAACCGTTCTTCAGATTATAAATTTAGCTACGATAAAATGCTGGCGCTTCGTGGCAATACGGCTACTTACCTTCAATATGCCAATGCTCGTGTGCACGGGATTTTCCGTAACCTGGGTATAGATGCGGAATCCCTGACAAGAGACCCGGGTGATTTCATATTTCAGGAGCCGGTTGAGCGTCAACTTGCCTTGCAGCTGCTGCGGTATAGTGAAGTCTTGAATGATGTTCTGATTGAATATAAACCAAACCTGCTGTGTAATTATCTTTTTGATCTGGCGCAATTGTTTGCGCGCTTTTTTGATCAATGTCCGGTGAAAGATGCCGGCTCGGATGAACTTCAAAGAAGCCGATTGCAGTTGAGTTACTTGACTTCCAGGACAGTGAGTGGCGGGCTTGAATTGCTGGGGATTGAAGTGCTAGATCGGATATAGCGGTTACCCCGCTTATTGCCGCGTTCTTTTTGAATAGATGTTTAATTGCATTAATGACTGTATCGGGTGAGTGAGCAAGCTGTTCAGGCGTCTATTGCTGCTGCGCCAGAGACCCCAGCCAAGCCTGAACAAAATCAGGCCGAAAACACAGTCACCGATATATCGATGCCAGTCATAAAAGCTATTGCTGGTTTTTCCGCCATACAGCAAGAAAAACACGCAACCGATCAGGCTCCAGTGAAAGAGCCTGATCCATTGATCCTAAATGGCTATGCGATTCATTTGCTAGCAGTGATTACTTCTTTTTGGCGCGAAAGTCATCGTGGCATCCCTTACAGCCTTTGCCGGCGTCTCCGATGCTGCCTTTGAGGGCGTCAAGGCCGTTGCCCGCCACGGCAGTGAGTGCAATACTCGCATCAGCCATTGCTTTCCCTGCCTCGGCTACTTTAGGGTAAGTCGACCAGATTTCTGCCAAAGCACGCGTTTTGTAACCAGAATCTTCGCCAGATCCCTCTGGCCACATAGCGTCGTTTTTCATCGTCACTGCGGCTTGCAAATTTTCTGCAGCATTGGTGGCGAGCTCGGCGTCATAGTCCATCTCGCCCTTTGCCATCGCTGACAGAAGGCCAAGGTTAAACGAATAGACCTGCATAAGCCCCTGTCGGGCTTTTATTGCTTTTTCTGTCGCCTCGTCAGCCACTGCCGGTGTCGCAATCAGTGCGCTTAGGGTCAGTGCAAGAACGGACTGTTTTAAGCTTGATTTCATGAGTGTCTCCTGTTTGGTCACTTCATAGTACCAATGATTGCTTTGCGTGTTGGCACAATCTTGCGCCAACACGCACAATTAGGCTGCGAATACTGATCGTAATACCCTGGTCAGAAATTCTTACCTGCCACACAATCAGGGCGCTACAGTACCTGTGGATACACTGCGCCGGTATGCCAGACTTGCTTCTATGAATGCGAGTACAGTGATTAAGACTAACAACGGGGTAATACTAAACTCGGTGATCAGCCAGCCGGCGATCATTGGGAAGCCAAAGATGCCAATGAAATAGGTGAGCGCAAATAGTTGCAGGGTTTGCGGGACGATATCTTTGTTGGCATCGTTCGCAGCCATTGCAGCGAGGAGCGGGTACGATGCGCCGTAGCCAATGCCAAACAAAACTGCAACCAGAAGATACATGGGTTGGTTGCCGCCAATAAACATGAATACAATGATGCTTAAACACATAATGTACTGAAGAACTGCAATTGCCCGATATAGGTCTTTGCTGCCGATAAACCCCACAATAAGCAGTCGACAGATAATAACCGTGACAGTATAAGTTAGAAAAAAATCAGCATACTGCAAGCCTTTTTCATCTGCAAAAACTGTTTGGAAGTTATTCATTCCGGCAAAGACGCTTGCCCCAAGGCAAACCATAAATAAGGGTAGCCTGGCTGGTGACCGAATAACCTGACTGACGATAGATAGATTGATTCGTGACCTGATGTTATTCGCAGCGCTGCAATTGTTCGCGTCAGTCAATTTTCTGATGGCGGGTTTCAAACATAAAAATATTATCGCACTAATTAAGCAGACAAGAGCCATTGTATAAAAGGCGGTAGAAACGCTATAGGCAGCTGACTCCATCATTGATGTCATTACTGGTGACAGGCCAAAGCCCGCCATGATGAACACAGTTAGGAGGGAGAAATACCGAACTCTGTTCTTAGCTGCGGTTATGCTGGTAAGAACTACCGGGCCCAGTGCGTAAAATACCCCCCAGCCAAATCCCAGTAATGCGCTTGCCGAAATGGTGTTTACACCGATCCTGGTCGCATTTGCAAAAAGAAAAAGAGAAATAGCGATCGCCGCTCCGGATAGAGCCAGTGATACCATTCTCCCCAGTCTGTCGGTTAAATGGCCAGTAAAGAAAACGCTGATCAAAGTAAAAACTGTAGTGATGATGAGCATCAACCCCACATCTTTTTCATTGGCTCCAAAGTCCGCAAACAGGCGTGGTAATAAAAAGGTCAGTCCGTAAGTACCGGCCTGGAGAAAATTGGCGAGGTAAAATAGGCTAAAAGTTGTCAGATTGTGCACTGCAAGTCGCCAATGTAATATGGTTGTGCCGAGCTTAACCGAGTTTGGCAGGGTTAATATCAGGTGCAGTGAGATTGTCGTTATCGGCTAACAGATTGTTATGCGATTATTTCGTCTTCGACAACCAACTGGCCGCTCTGTGTGCAGATTCGATCGCACCTTCAATGTAACCATTGGATTGTCCGGTGCCGGTAGCGGTTTCTGTGCCGGCAAAAATCAGTCTGTTGTCCCATTCGGGATTAAAGACCGGGTTGTTGCCATGATGAGTGGCAGGTGAGTCGCGATCGGCTTGTGTTGCAGTGAAGGCATCGAATGCCCAATCTTTGTAATGGGTGGTAAGTGGAGCATGGGAAGCGCCGTTGCCAAACATTCGGTCGATTTGTTCCAGAGCGAGTTTGATGATGAGTGAGTCCTGCTTCTCCCGATGACTTGCAGGTATGCCCACAAAGCCGAACAAGGCATAGGGACCGCCGGACTCGGGAGAAGCATCGTGTATTTCTACCAGCGGGCCCTTCTGGCTCATTCCATCGCCCGATAATCCCTGATCACGCCAAAACGCGTTTTCATAGACTGCACAAAACTTTGCGTGTGCCGCCATCCAGGTGGCTTTAGCACGCATAATTGCTAATGTTTTGGCAGGCAGTGCAGGGGTGGTGGCAATAGAATCTGCAGTTACTCGAGGTGGTAAAGCTAATACTACCTGTTTAGCCTGAACGGAGTGTTCACTGCGGCCAATAGTCGCTGTTGTGGTTATACCCGTGTCAGTTCTGGTTAACTTTGTTACTTTGGCGTCAGTAATCAGTTGTTCCCTGGTAAGCTGCTTTGATAACGTGTGAATCAGTCGATTCAGTCCGCCATTCAGTCGGTAAGAGCCAGCCATTGATGCGCTGCCCTGACCGATTTCCAGTTGCCCGCTGGCGTATTCAATGACTGAGTGCCCGCTGTGATATTGCTGAAACACGGCTTCCGTTAGCCCGGTGTCGTTGATCAGCTGTTCAATGAATGGCTGACCTGGCCAAAACCATGAAGGACCCATATCGACTGCAGTGACTGGGCTGTTATTGGATGAGGTATTTTCAGACAAAATTCGACCGCCTGGTTCGGGACGTGCTTCCAGAACCAGAAAGTCGATGCTTTGTTTACTCAATAAATTAGCTGTCACTAATCCACTTAAACCACCACCAACAATAATGACTTCAGTTTGCATTAGCGATGAGAGGATGTGCGATGGTTGATTTTGGCGAACATATTCAGCCTGGTGTCAACTGTCGCAGATGATTGGTTTTAACCCACGCTGTTGTTCCCTCTGGTCCAGGGGTGATAGAGAGAGTTGTGCCGACAGGAGATCGTAGCCAGGAGTGTTTTTTGAGTTCGTCACCGCTCTCTGAGCAGCTGCCTTCGAGAACAAAAATCTCTGCACCCCCGCTGGCGTCTATGCTGATTGTGTGCTTTGGCTGCCATTGTTCAAATTGGACTGATTCATGGGGATCTTCGTAAAGCGGTGAAACCATAACACCGTCGCGATTTCGATCTGCTACTTTACCCAGTTTGTGTCTGTTGGCATGAACGAAGGTACGGTCTTCGGGATCGAATTGCCAAAGCTTGACAAAAATAATGCAACCAGGTTTAGAGCCCGGAGTGTGTTTCGATTGAGGAGGGTTACGAATGTATGATCCCTCCGGCCACTGACCATAGTCATCTTCGAATACACCCTCCAGTACAATGAATTCTTCGCCGCCACCGTGCACATGTGGTGAGAATTGACTGCCGGGTGCATAGCGTACAATAGTTGTGACCCGGTCGTGATCTTCATTGACTCTATCGAGTCTGCGCCGATCAACACCGGGCATCGGTGATGCTTCCCACGGGATAGAGTCTCCGTGCAGCAATACTCTTTTCGAAAAATCATCGTTGACATTCATAGTGTCAGCCTTCCAAAGCCGTGACGTTAAGTTGGGTTATCTATCTATCACTAGGTAGACAAACATAAGCCATGTTGCAAATTCAGTCAAGCCGACTCATGAGAATTTGCTATATTCAGTGGTAATCCAAATTGAGGGTAAGCCTGCGATGGCAGACAATCGCGAACGCCTCGAGCAGGCTGCATTGGCGGCTGTACAACGCGGTGGTATAAAAAGCCTGAGTTTTCGCTCGCTGGCCGACGATATCGGCATTAAATCTTCCAGCGTGCACTACCACTTTCCGGAAAAGTCAGATCTGACGCACGCACTGATTGAACGCTATAGCCGTGAATTTTTTTCAAGGCTTGCTGATATTGAATCAAAGCGATGGGGCTTACCTCGAAAGCTCAAAACATTCGTTGGTATATTCGAAGAGGTCGCCACTAGTAATAAATTATGTCTGTGTGGCATGATGGCCGCTGAATTCGAGCAGCTTGATACTGCAAACCGCGAGCTGTTAGGTGTGTATTTCAGGAATACTGAAAAGTGGCTGTCTGATTTGCTGGACACCCATCACGATGAACTAAGTACCGATATTTCTTCACAAGTGCTGGCTAAAAGTTTGTTATCAGGGCTTGAGGGTGCGTTGCTGCTTGACCGTGTGGCAGGTAGTAATCAAAGGCTCAAAGCGCAGAAGGAGACGCTGAGGGCTTTTCTCAAGTAGCATCGCGTTGAGTTCAAGCATTAAATTGATCTGCTTTTTGACGATGGGCAACTGGCAAGCGAATAGAAGTGGTGCAACAGGATAGAATAAAGTCTGGCTTAATAAACTCTAATACCTGATGC
>CAZNOB010000158.1:0-8998 GCA_964574535.1 uncultured Granulosicoccaceae bacterium
TGGCTATTGTTTTGTTTCGATAAGCTGAAACTGTACGACATTCGTGAATAGTGCCCATCTGATACAGGGCTCGTTAATGCGAGCCCGGCTGCTGTAACCGCACAGCTAACCAGGCTCGCACCACAACGATAAGTAGAAGCCTTATCCGGGTATCAGAGTTAAGCCAGGTTACTTTTGAAAAAGGCGATGGTACGTTCCCATGCCAGATTTGCAGCCTCTTCGTTGTAACGCTTGGTAGAGTTGTTATGGAATCCGTGTCCTGTACCTGGATACAAATGCCGTTCATAGCTGACATTATTTGCTTTTAGTGCAGCCTCGAAATCCGGCCATTGTGCATTGATGCGATCATCATTCTCGGCAGCCTGAATCATCAGGGGCGAGTTAATGCTGGCGATATTTTCCGCCGGGGGTGCACTGCCGTAAAACGGAACGCCCGCATGAATATCACCACCCATTTTGGTCGCCAGAAAGTTTACGACACCACCGCCAAAACAAAAACCTACTGAGCCGAGTTTGCCTGTTGATGATTCATGGGCGCTTAGATATTTTGCACTGTTATGCATGTCGATCATGATCTTTGCACGGTCGAGTTGCTTTTGCAGTGTACGACCATCATCGTCATTACCCGGATAGCCGCCAACCGGATGTAGCGCATCGGGCGCAAGTGCGAGAAAGCCTTCAACAGCAAGACGTCTGGCAACATCTTCTATGTAGGGATTCAAGCCACGATTTTCGTGAACCACCAATACCGTTGGATACGGACCGTCTGTTTGTGGCGTTGCAAGATACCCGCGCATTTCACCAGAGTTTCCGCCGGGAGATGCATAGGTCACATACTGCGCCTTCATGCGCTCGTCGGTAAAGGAAATTGTCTGTGCTTGTGCATAGCGGGGAAACAAGGCCTGCGCCATCGTCAAGCCGGACACACCAGCCACCGTGATTGCACTGGCGCGCTTCAAAAATTCGCGTCGATCCATAAAGCCGTGACAATACTTGTCATACAGGTCATAGATACGCTGATCAATTTCAAGATCCTCGCTGTCAACCTCGTGGTTGGGGGCAGGGTTCGATGCTGTTTTCATTTGACTGGTCCTCTATGTAAGTGTTTTGAGTTAAACAAAGCTATCACGCAGTATCCTTGCGAATCCACATGAAAATCATGACAATTTTCCATCGGTTAACAGTAGTTATACGTGGTTGTCCGGTTTTCCGATCGGGGAATAGTATTAACCCCGGTGTTTGAAATTTAGCAGCGCTAATCCAGTGGCGACGACCAGTATTACGCACAACACGGACTTGGATATTAGCTCCATCGTGCCTTCAACTTTCATCGCATGAACCACACTTGCGACCACAATGATGCCTGCCAGGCTTTTGTGGCTCAAGCGCCATGCGCCTAAACGAGAACGAAATCTGCGACGAAACAAGGCCAGACAGGCGGTAGCGAAAACTGCCCACATTGCGATCACTCCCCAGTTCGAAAAGGGTGTCGGCGAATTGAAAAGAAGGGCGTCAACGACGTCTGGTGGACTCGTTATCCAAAGACCCACAACGTGAATGATCAGTGACAGGACCAGGGCGCTGCCAACCCAGCGATGCAAGTATCGTCCGGTTCTGACCGACTGGTGGGGCAAATATCCGGCTGCCAATACAGGCTGCAATAGCATAAGCGTTAGTGCGATCACTCCGGCAAAACCGGCCGCTATGTAGACAGGTTCGCGCCATGCGAGCAGGGGACTCTTTACGGCAAGGCCAATTGGTATAGCGACGATGAGCGCAAGCGTGAAGTAGATCAGTACAACGCTGATTCGGCTCACAAATCCGAACCCGATTTGTTCAAACTGGCTGCAAGACGAAGTCTACGTTCAGAGTTGTATCCTTGGCGCTCGCCATGACAGGCCGAAGGAAAACAGTTTCGAAGTCCTCACTGTCATAGGCGAGATGGCCATGTGCCTGCCCAAAGGCGGGAACAATTTGTGGCATCTCTAACCGAAACTCACCATTGGCGTCTGTCAGTGTTGCGCCATGACTGTGCCAGTCGCGTTCATGGCCTTCAGTCGTGTGTGCCCATATCTGGATACGCTGACCCTCGAGTAAAGCACCGTCGCCTGCACGACGAACGGTTCCGGTCATCCAAAAGCCCCCGTTGCCAATTCGATCCACTATCGGGGCGCCTGGAGTGTAGTTGTTTGCTCCACCGCGCATGGTGCGAGACGGTGCGAATTTGTCATCGGCACGAGCAGAGGCAAACGGCGTAGAGACACCGCATGCTATCGCGGCTCCGGTAGCGGTGAGGAATTTACGTCTGGTGTATTGCGTGGTTTTCATCTGGACTTGTTCCGTCTCAAAAAAGTTTTTTCTTCCAATCGTGGACAGCAACCCGGTAGTGATGTTCAGCGATAGCTTGAGCCACTCATTATCCATTACCGTATCCGGCAGATCCTGATACCGTTAAGTAGACCCTGCTGCTATATCTTGTATGGCCTGTTCGTCTTTGATTGTTCAACATGAAGGCCCTGGCAGGGAAGACCTGCCAGCATGACTGCCCACCGCTCGCCGGAATGGGTGCCCCGGACTTCTATTTTTATTGACTATTGGTACTATTTTCAATAGCAGGTATCGACAATTCTCCAAGCCCGCCCCGAATGTGCTGATCGAGCACAGCGTTGAATCCACCCAGTTGTTGCGCATACTCCAGGGGGCAGTTTCTGCCACTGGATATAAGTTGTTGCGCGATGCTGTTAATCATCGGGTCATCCAGCAGAGACGGGTCTGCGCCAACACCCCAGCAGGCCAGATCGCCCAGTCGCTGCGGTCCCGCTCGATGGGTGTCAAAGAAAGGGCTTTCCGGTTGACTGAAGAAGAACCAGCCGGCCAGTACAACACCTTCTGCCAGGCCAGCCTCACCCATGAATACGGCTCCCATACCGTCAACGTAGGATTCTTCTATCCCGAGCACCGGTAGGTTGAGCTGATTGACCAGGGCGTGCCCTAGTTCGTGCATCAGTACAAATGCGGAAGTGATAAAAGCCTGTTCGCTATTGCCATAGAGGTTGAAAAACAGTTCGGTGAGTTCGTGACACATGATGATGGAGCCGCCAGCGCTCTGTTCACCCGGAGGACCAAACCCTGGCGGGACATAAAACGCATTGGCGAGGCCGCAGTCTGTGAAATCAACATCGATATCGGCTGGCAGTACCAGTGATTCGTTTAGCTGTTCGACCAGAGCTGCGCCGGACTGGGCGTAGGCGAGATCGAGGCTGGTCGTGGTTGGAAATACGCCCGGCAGCAGATCACCGTTATCCTCTGCCAGCTCATTGTCTCTGCTGCCACCAATCGAAACCGGATTAAGCTGGTCAAGCAAATCAGTTTGCGCCGGATCTATGGCAACCTCTGTTGTCGAGTCTATGCTTGGAAATTCGGTCTGGCCATTGGGTTCATCGATTGATGTATTGTCAGAATCGCTGTCTGAGCCACATGAATTTACCAGCAGGGCAGCTATAAGAACGAGGCCAATTTTCGGCAGGCTGTACGTTTTGTCTGTGTGCTGCATTCGAGTCACCGTTTAGTCAAGAAATACGGAATACAGACGATGCTGTGCCTCGCCCGTTTACCAGCTTGTTGACAGGATACATTGCTGTTGGTTCTGGCAGGTATTAGATGCGCTAGTTGTAACACTATCTCTTACAATGACTTGTGCAGCCCGATTTATCTGGATCTTTTCGGGCACGAGAGGAGCTGTACGGTGGATGTAGACCGTTGAATAACAGCCGTGATAAAACTGTGATAGAAGTGTGATAAAACTTTGAGGGTAGGTAGTCTGCTACTCACTTGCAGGCGTTGGCACCCGGGTGCTGCACAACACTGGCATTGAAGTCGTTGTCTTCACTGCAGGGCGGACTCTTAATAGCCTGATAGTGAACGTAGAGATTCAAGGCTTTCTGTTGCGCAAAATTATGCAGCGATCTCATACCGTCAGTATTGTCCAGCGGGTGTATAGAGTTAGCTTTTCAATACACTGAATATCTTGCCAGCCAACGGTTTACTGCGTATTCAGGCTTATTAATCCTGGGCTGTATCGTTTTTGAAACTCAATGCAGTGTCTGAATATTATCCCGGCAGAGTCGGGCTGTGCTTACTTATCACCTTGTTTCCTTCACTAGCTATGCAGGCTGAATATTCGCAGGGATGTACAGAGTCAATCACTAATTCATCGCGGAACCGGGGGATAAATGTTGTACAAAATTCTAAATCCGGCAATTGAACTTCGGTATAACCAGGGTGTCTCTAAATCTGTGAAGTCGAGACAGTCTTGTTTTTAGATCTGGACGGCAATACACTGAGCGCGGTGACAGCGCTTCACTAAGTTTTATTAAATATTTTAAACACTTTTATTGGATATAAATTATGACTACCTCTACTAAGCGATCTGGCCTGAATCCTCTTGCTCTTGCAGTGACTGTTTCTCTGGCAACTCTTGGAACTACAAGCATCGCTCGTGCTGCTTGCAATCCTTGCAACCCTTGTGCTGCTAAGAAATCTGTTGAAGATTGCATTGCTGGAGTTGCTGACGCATGTAATCCTTGCAACCCATGCGCAGTTAAAGCTGTTAAGGCGTGTAAGAATCCTTGCAACCCTTGCAATCCTTGCAACCCATGTGCTGCAAAGAGCTAAACTGATTACACTGTACTACTTACAGTGATTCAGCAGGGAAAAGGTCTTTCATTGTTATACCTTTGTGATGATGAAAGGCCTTATCCCTTCTTATAAATTTCCCTCGAAAATGGACGTTCCAGTCCTGGTTATAACCAAGCCCTGATTATTCCTGTTTTATCCCTGATCGTGGATCGGGTTGATGGAAAATGAAAGACTTACTTTAAGTATAGTCTTCGTGTAGAGCACTTTCGCTAGCAGCAAAAGCAATTGCAAGATGTATTTCTTAGAAGGCTGTACGGCAGAACTCTGACTGCAACTATTAGCGCTGGCTGTTCTCATAGTCGGGGTTGGTCCAGTATTCAGCTTCAATACGTGGCAGGGCAGGTAGTCCTTGTATGGCATCGCTGAGTTTTTCGGCAATCATGATTGTCGGGCAGTTGGTGTTGCCGTTGGTGACCGTCGGCATTATAGAGGCATCAACTACTCGCAAATTGTTAATACCATAAACCTTGCCGCTTGCATCGACCACCGCTCCGTTGTCGGTACTGGCTCCCATTCGCGCGGTACATGACAAATGCCATTGCGTGGCAATTCCTTCATTTAAAAATTCATCGAGCTGTTGGTCTGTTTGTGCTGCGGTACCCGGGTAAATCTCTTCACCTTTGTATTTTGCAAATGCCGGCTGTTCAACAAGTTCACGGATCAGACGAATTCCAGTGCGCATTAATTCGCGATCGCGTTGGTCTTTTAAATAATTCACCAGAATGCGAGGTGGTGAAGCCGGGTCAGCGTCGCGCAGTTTGATATAACCACGACTATGCGCTTGCATCAGACCTACGTGAATCTGGAATGCGTGCTCTTGCAATGGTGCCCAGGTGATATCGTCAACTGCAATGGGTGACAGCACCAGTTGTAAATCGGGGTACTCCACACCGGCTGCTGATCTGACACATCCCACTACATCAAAATGATTTGATGCACAAATACCCTTACGGTTCAGCAGCCATTGTATGCCTGCGCGCAACTTGCCGAGCGGACGGGTCTTTGGCCACAGTGATACAGGTTTCAGGCATTTATACTTCAAAACAAAATCGGGGTGTTCATTGAGGTTCTGACCCACACCGGGGAGGTTCTTTACCACAGGTACTCCCATCTCTTCTAAATGTTCAGCCGGACCTATGCCGGATAACATTAGCAAATGCGGACTGCCGACCGCCCCGGCGCTCAGTATCACTTCTTTAGCAGCATTCACTGTTACCGTGTTGCCTTTGTCATCTTTGTAGACCACACCCGTGGCTGTTTGTCCGTCAAGTGCTATGCGCTGCACGTGTGTTTTGGTAACGATGGTCAGATTGCTGCGGCTGCGTGCCGGGTCGAGATACGCACGTGCGGTACTTAAGCGCTCTCCCTTGTACACGGTACTGTCCAGTGAACCGAATCCTTCCTGACGATAGCCCGAGATATCGTCAGTTTCAGGATACCCGGCCTGGGCACCAGCTTTGATAAATGCCAGTGCCAATGGTTCTTCCGGTTCTGTACGTGGAATGGTGAGAGGTCCGTCGTCACCGCGAAAGGCATCGCCACCACCACCATAGGATTCCATTTTTTTAAAGTAGGGAAGTACATCGGCATAGCTCCAGCCTTCGCAACCGGACTGACGCCAGCCTTCGAAATCCAGTGCGTGACCACGGATATACAGCATGCCGTTAATCGACGATGATCCACCAAGTGTTTTGCCGCGGTCGTGCTGTAGTTGCCGGCCGTTGAGTTCTGGCTCCGGCTCTCCCTGAAACGCCCAATTGTGCTTTGTACCTTTTAGGTTAGTCAGTACGGCGGCTGGCATCTTAAGTGATAAGGCGGTGTTATCGGGTCCGGCTTCTAACAACAGAACCGAGTGGTCGGGGTTACTACTGAGACGATTGGCCAGTACACAACCTGCCGAGCCGGCGCCAACAATAATATAGTCATAGTTCATGGGTTAAACATGGAACGTTTGCTCAGCGTAGGCTCGGGAGCCATGCAATATGGTGGCGACGTTTTCCATTTTTTGCCGTGCTTCAGCGTGACGCGCCACGCTGTGTTTGTCATTCGGCAGCAACTTTAGAATGGCGTATTCCATATCGGCGATTGCATTGGCGCTGGTCAGTGGTTCAGCCTGTAAACCTGCGCGCACCCAGATGCCGTCGATCAGTAAGCTCAACAAATGTGCTGTTCGTTTAGTGTCATCGTCGTTTAAAAAATACTTCAGCTCATGACACAGGTTACTTTGAATGCGGGCATTGCAGGCGGTTTGGACCCTCTGACATTGACGACTATGTGCTACTTCGGCAGATAGTGACACCCATGCCTGACAGACTTTTCGATTGAAAATAGTACTGGAAAAATTGGCCGCTATAATTGCCCAGAAGCGCTCATAAGGATTTTCTGCGTGTTTGCACAGTTCTGTAAACGAATCACTTAAGAGGGTATTTGAACGGCGAAACACAGCTTCAAGCAACGCACCCTTATCTTTGAAGTGGTGCAGTACCACACCCTTCGAGACACCCGCCAGTTCACCGACTTTCTCCAGAGTGGTTTTACGCAGGCCGTACAGCACAACGGCTTCGAATGCAGCGCGGGAGAGTTCGGCACGGCGGATAGAACCGATTGATGTTGTCTGCGACTGTGCCTGTTTTCTGTTAGCGCTGGTGGTGGTCACTTTTCCTCGTTCTGACTATGACGCCTGCGGAAAATTATTACATTGACTCGAAAAACTGTCTAGTGGTAAGTTTTGAGTTCTATTGAACAGGTGGTGCATTATCGCTACCTAACAGGAGGAATGATGTCTATCAAAACCACCGCTTCCGCGCTCTTTGCCGCAGCTTTTCTAGCTACCAGTGGCGCTGCACTTTCAGAATCCAGTGATCCCATAAAAATTGCAATCAACGAGTGGACCGGCCAGCACATATCCGCGCACATTTCGGGCAGCTTGCTGCAAAAAGCCGGCTACACCGTAGAGTATGTCACGGCTGGTGCGGTGCCTCAGTTTGCAGCCATTGCACAGGGCAACCTCCATTTGCAACCTGAAACCTGGGGCAACAACGTTGGCGAAATCTATCCCAAATCAGTTGCCAGCGGCGATATCGTCCAGCTTGGTCTGCTCGGTCTGGAGCCACAGGAAGGCTGGATGTTTCCTCCCTATATGAAGGAAAAGTGCCCGGGCCTGCCCGATGTGCAGGCGCTGATCAAATGCACTCAGGCGTTCGCCACGGCAGAAACATTCCCTAATGGTCGTTTGATTACTTATCCTGCCGATTGGGGCACGCGCTCAAAAGACCTGGTGAAAAATGCCGGTTTACCATTGCAGCCCATTGCCGGTGGGTCAGAAGGTGCAATGATTGCCGAAATGCAGGCAGCACGTAAAACCAATCAGCCTATGCTGGTCATGTTCTGGGCGCCTCACTGGATTCACTCTGAGTACGATTGGGAGTGGATTGAAATGCCGGCGCCTGCTGATGATTGCGACACCAACCCGCAACCAGGGTTTGATCCCAACATCACAGGGGATTGCGGATTCGAGCAAGCCGATATCACAAAGATCGTCTCCAAGAACTTTGAAGCCGACTGGCCGGGCGCGTTTAAATTGATGCAGGAGTTAACCATTGATAACGACACAATGAACTCTCTGATGCTTGAGGTCGACAACAAGAAGCGCAAACTTGAAGACGTGATTGCCGAATGGGTTGATGGCAATGAGGCTACCTGGAAACCCTGGGTAGACGCCGCCAAGCTGTGATCTAAAGGGACCATCCGCGGGTAGCAGAATATCTGCTTCCCGCGCTAGCTCCCTGTTGCTCTCATTGAGGGACAACAACTTTACTGTAGTTCGGGTAGTTCATCAGGCCAGACAATGCCCTCTGATCTGTTGTTCGAACTATAGTGCTCTCCAACGCTCGCAATTTGGTAACCATGTGACAGCCAACGACAGCAACAGAGTTAAGCTCTCCTGCCGCAATGTCTGGAAGGTGTACGGAGACAATCCGGCATCCTGGTTCAACAGCAAAGATAACCCCGCCAATCCGGGTGAACTTGCAGAACGTATCCGCACTGCCGGTTCGATTCCCGCCGCCGCCGATGTATCGTTTGACGTTAACGTCGGTGAGATATTTGTCATTATGGGCTTGTCAGGCTCTGGCAAGTCCACTGTAGTACGCTGTCTGTCCCGTCTGGTAGAACCAACCCATGGCGAGGTTATTCTCGATGGCGAAAATTTACTGGGAAAAAGCCGTAAGCAACTGATCCATATACGCCGCCATAAAATGGGTATGGTGTTCCAGAGCTTTGGTCTGCTGCCGCACTTAAC
>CAZNOB010000158.1:9098-11988 GCA_964574535.1 uncultured Granulosicoccaceae bacterium
TCTATTGTCTTCATTACACATGACTTCCTCGAAGCACTGCGTATCGCCGACCGTATGATGATCATGCGTGACGGCATGGTGGTGCAGATTGGCACACCGGCAGAACTCATTGTGAATCCGGCGGATGACTACGTTGCGGAGTTCACCAGTGACGTACCGTTGGTGAGAGTACTGCAGGCCGGTGATGTGATGCGAAGCGGTCATACAGTTCCCGACGATATGCCGCGCGTCGCGAGCACCACCACCGTAGAGGCTATCCTGCCAGAATTGGCCACGCACGAACACGGCGTGGCGGTCAGCGATGGTGGCAATATAGTGGGCGTTGTCACACCGGCCTCGGTGATTGCAGCACTGGCCAGGGAAGCTGCCAGCCGCGAAGCACAGAGTGCCGACGTCGCCGGCAACGGTATCACTGCGTTATCATGACCGACGGTACTGACACGCCAGACACCGCATCGCTTAAGACTGTACGTGCCTTTAGTTCATGCACGTCACTGATGTGGTTCGGGATAGTAGCGTTTACCCTTTTATTGCTGTTTCTGCGCACCGTCGCGCCGTGGCTCATCACCTTTCCCGATGGCTGGGTATTACCGATCACCGAAACCATGAATGTTGCGATGAACTGGCTGGTGGCTGAAACCGGTGAGTTCTTCCGCTCGGTCTCCGCCGCACTGGAGGTACCGATGAGCGCTGTGCGCAATCTATTAAACTGGTTGCCGTGGTCGGTCACATTGCTGTTGCTGGCCATCACCGCCTATGCCGCTTCGGGCTGGCGGTTGGCCGTGTTCACTGTGTTTGCGATTGGCTATATGGTTGTAGTGGGCTTATGGACAGAATCCATGAACTCTCTGGCGTTGGTGGTTATGTCTGTACCGCTTGCCGTCTTGATAGGCTTTATCTTCGGCTCGCTGGCGTTTTTCTATCCGCGCGCCGAGCGGGCCATCGTTTCAATGCTCGACGTATTGCAAACCGTTCCGGCCTTTGCCTATCTGCTGCCAATTCTATTGTTGTTCGGCTTTGGTGCGGTGGTAGGCCTGATCGCCAGTATCCTGTTTGCATTTCCACCAATGGTTCGCAATACCTTGCTGGGCCTGCGACGCGTACCCCCCGAGGTGATTGAGTCCGGTCTGATGTCGGGTGCTACAGCACGCCAGTTGTTTTTTCTGGTCAGAGTGCCTAGCGCTCTGCGGCAGATTTTACTGGGTATCAATCAAACTACTATGGCTGCATTCTCGATGGTGGTGATCGCCTCAATCATTGGCGGCTCTTCTGATGTTGGCTGGGAAGTTCTCTCGGCAATGCGCAAGGCTCGCTTCGGTGAAAGTCTGGTCGCAGGCATTGTGATCGCGTTGATGGCGATGGTGATGGATCGGATCACAGCAGGTTTTGCCAACAAGGACACTGAAGACTTCATCAACGTTAATTCCTCATTTTTTCAGCGTCATCGATACCTGACCATAGCAGCGATCGGCACTATAGTGTTGTTTACTTTATCCGCTGTATTGCCATTGCTTCGGGTTTATCCGGAAGGGTGGGAGTATGATCCCTCCGGTCCGCTTAACACGGCCATTGACTATCTGATTGTTGAATATGCTGTTGTGATCGGGCTAATAAAAACCTGGGCGTTTTTCTTTCTGATGCTGCCAATGAAGATCGGTCTTGAGGAAACCATCTCTCCGTTTTCATGGGGCTTTGAATTCACCAGTGAACGCAAAATGATGTATGCCGCAGGCGCGGTTCTGGCAACTGTGCTGGCGTGGTTACGCTGGGGAGCCAACGGCGCTGTGATCACCAGTCTTTTTGCGGTAACTATATTCTTTGGTATCACTAAATTGCCGTGGCCTGCAGTTATTGCAGCGCTCACTTTCCTTGCGTGGCAACTTGCGGGTGTGCGAATGGCTGTTACTGTGTTGGCCTGCCTTGCCTTTTTGCTGTTGTCTGGCGTCTGGCCACAGACCATGCTGAGCGTCTATCTATGTGGTATTGCCGTTATTCTTTCTTTTGCACTAGGCACCTGCCTTGGCATTCTGGCCGCAGAGTTCTCACCGGTATCGAAGGTGCTCAGACCGTTTTGCGACACCTTGCAAACTATGCCATTGTTTGTCTTGTTGATTCCGTTTGTGATGATATTCAAGATCGGTGAATTCACCGCACTGCTGGCGATTATGGCTTACGCCACGGTACCGGCAATTCGCTACGCCGAGCACGGCCTGCGCAGTGTGTCTGCAGACGCAGTTGAAGCTGCCGACTGCATGGGTTGTACGCGCTGGCAGTTACTGACACGCGTAAAAATCCCGCTCGCCAAACCGGTCATGATGCTGGGGCTGAATCAAACCATCATGTACGGTATATCAATGCTTGTAATTGCTGCATTGGTCGGTACCAGCGGACTGGGGCAGCAAGTGTATATCGGTCTGGGTGATGCAGACTTCGGTGTTGGTATGACCGCAGGGATTGGTATGGCAATTATCGCTATAGTTGCTGACCGACTCACACAGGCCTGGAGTAAAAAACATCAGGCTGAACTCGGCATCACAACTCCGTAAAACACTCTGGCCCGTGTCTGTAAAACGGTACTCTTTTACCTTATAAACACGCCAGCCAATCCCTCACAATGCGCAAAGTTATCAGGAGTTTGCATGACGAATTTACAAGAAGCCTCTGATCTTACTAACACCGTTCAGGTCAGTGCGCGGCGGTTTGAAGAGTCGCCCTTCATTGAGCGCATCGACACTCCTGATATGGTTCGCGGTGTTTATGCTGACCGCTATTTTGCGATCTACCTTGGCGAAGATGTTGAGCAGAAATACTGGACACTGCGACGCAAGGCATTGATCTTCGATGTTCCCGAAAAGCCACTGGAAATTGCCGGTCCCGATGCGCTGGCGTT
>CAZNOB010000159.1:0-6333 GCA_964574535.1 uncultured Granulosicoccaceae bacterium
ATATCTGGTATCACACTTTTGACTCTGGCTGCCGATTGAAGAGAATCAGGGGCTGTAGGCCACCTCGATCACTTTACACTCGCTTGCCAAAACGATTTTGCTTTGAGTTAACAGACGAACAACCGCAGTTTTTATTGCAAGACAAAAAATTTCGCAAGACCATGCGAAAAAAACCCGCACCGCAATGGCACAGACTGAAATTACAGTAGTTCCATTGCTCTTTCTGAAACAAAAGGAGGCAATATGCCTGAAAGACGAAACCCGGTAGTCCGCGCCGGCGCAATTTTACGCAAAGGGGGAGTACACACAAAAAGTGTCTCCGGCCAACGACATCGACAAAGACTTGGAATTGATGATGCGGTCGATGAATGGTACGAGGAAATCAGTAACCCAGATGACCCACCCGTTGAAAATTACTCACTGCTTCCTGAAACAAAGGAAAAATCGCAGCAACAACAGATCACTGATCACGGTGACAAAAAAACTAAGAAGGGGCAGCCAAAAGCTGCCCCTTCTGGTTTCTGGCTGCTGACTTCTCCAGTGAAAGACCACACACGTCCCTACTTAAAACTCGGCGCCTCAGCTATTGCTCTGGATTTCTGCTGTATTTCGCGAATATCAGCTATATCCTGACCGAACAGAATTCGGTAGGCATCACGGGAAAGTTGCCCCAGCTGATCAGTATGAGTTGCCAGCAACTTGTAGGACTGCGCTACATCACCCAGTGTTGACGCCGGTTCCGGAAGGCTTTGTTCAAGGGTGCCGTTATACATCGCCTGCAATACTGGCAACAGGATGCGAATGCTGTAGTAGTGCGGCTGATCCTGCAGCATTGGATCGAGTGTGATGCCGGTAAACTCATTCAGTAAAATACCATTTAGCTCTTCACCATACGCAAAGTGTGTGAAGAATGCCGACAGCTCCCATAGTACATGTCTTTGGAAAGCCTGATTGGCAGGTACGCTATCACCTATAGATGACAACATGCCCTGAAACCAGTCTGGCTCCTGAAGATCCTGGTGCTGATCAATCAGATGCTGCACTTCGTGGAAGGCGGTTACATCAGCAGTTCTGCGCTGTAGTTTTTCAGTGGCCGCCAGTAACAGCCCCGACCTGGCACCGGTTAATCGATGACGAACCCGGTCCAGACGCCACGCAAATGATTGCTCAAATTCAGAGGTATATTGTTCGAGTACCGTGCTCTGCAAGCGCCGGGCGATAGACTCAAGGCCATAAACATCGGGCATTCCCTGAGGCATTAAACGGGACTGCAGTTGTCCATTGCTCACTGCCGTCAACGAATCCTGACTTGCACCTTCAATATTGCCCAGTAATATTTGCGCGGTGTTATCACCAATATGTACTTTACCCAGCACATTGCCTTCGTAGATTTCAAGCCCGTCTATGCGCCGTGTAAAGTATGCCAAATGGTCTACCTGGCCATCAGCGTAGTAACGAGATTCATCAACATGAAAAGACAATAGTGCGTGTACTACACAGGTGTCATCAGATGATTCGCCTCCACCGAACAATCTTGGTAAAAATGACTCCACCGGCAGATGCACACAGTCAGCAATTTCACTCATCACACTGACATAGTAAGGAATACCATGACTGAACAATTGATCATTGAGCTGCTTGGTAAAACCAATTACTTCGGGTTGCATACTATCGCTTTGCTGCACCGCATCGAGCAACGGCAACATCGCTTCGGTGATGGCAGGGTGTGGTGCAAAATGGTTCAGAATTTTTTGTTGAAGCGCGTCAATGTCCTTTTGCAGATCCGCCAACCGGGAATCCTGTGAATCATCTGTAGACTGCGTGGCCTTTAGTTGATATACCAAATCACCAAAGCGAGGCAGATCGTTGACAAACACTGCCCGTTCGAGTGTCGCTTGTCGGGCCTGAAACACGGCATATCCGAATGCTGCACAAAGTAAAATCAACAGAGGATAAAACAACCATGGCCGCAGCAATACAGACCATACGCCACGACCCCTGGAGACCGGGCGTAGTTTATCCATCACATCACGCTGAATTTCTTCAGGGCCTGTGTCGTAACGAAGCGCTTGTCGATTCTCTGTCAATACCTGTTTTTTGAAATCCAGATACCTCAACCGAAGCAGTGTTCTCAAACCAAGCGGCCAGCGGCGATATGGACCCGCCGTTTCATGTGGATCTATACCGTCGGATGCTTTTCCGTGGCGGGTTATCTGGCTTTCCAGCAATTGCTCACGTATTGCCAATTGCTAGCGCTCCCCAATTGAGGCACGTACCCCGTAGAGCCTCTGCACGCCATCGGCTGGCCTGTCAGCGGCAAGTGCAATTCTGAGCTCTTTCACCATGCCATCAATTGATTCACTTCGTGTGGACCGAGAGGCTTCCTGCCAACGATCAAACGCAGACCAGGACCATATGGTGTTGAATTCAACCAGCCGTTCATAGCGGTCGATAATCAGTTCCAGATTGTCTCTTGCGGCCTGTTCTTTACCATCGATTAAATCCTGCATAACCAATAACCCTAAAGCGACTAAACGGTCACCGTCTTCAAGCAAGGCATTGCTTTTCAGTTCTTCATAAAGCCGATACATAGGTTCAGACTCGCCAATGGTGAGATAACCTTCCATCAGATTCATTTGCAAAGTAAGCATTAAGCCCAAGTGCTCTTCACGCTCCTCTTCGGTGGCCGAGGTAATCAGTCTACGCGCTGACGCCAGTGCTTTTTCTTCCAGCCGAATCGCTTCTCTGCCGTCATCGAGAAACTCGTAGTGCATTAACGACAAGGTGATGTAGTTGTATAACGTACCGACATCGACTTCACTCTGCAGATGATAGTCAAGCAAACTTTCACTACATTGCACCCGGTTGTTCAGGGTGGCTGAATCCTGATTAAGCCATGCAATTTTCGACATGCCATACAGGGCGCTCATGGCCTGGTCGGGGTAGGCGTTTGAGACTGAGGCACAAAATGTTTTTTGATAGTGCAGCTGCGCGTTATCACGATCATCCTGATCCAGAAAACATCTGGCGACAGACAACTCAGTGAGCGCTTTGGTGACGGCTTCTGATTTGCGCCAGCCAAAAAGACTCTCATACTCCCCGATCAGATTAACCGTACCTTCACAGTCACCATTGTCGACCAGCATGGTATTGGCTGTTCGTACCAGATAACTAAGCTCCAGACGCATATCACCACCCTTGCCTGGTATGTCAGAGGCCGGGCACTGCACTGGCATAGCCGCACACTGAAACGGCACAAATCCGGGCTCGCCGGTGCTGTCTTCAGTTTCAAGTTTTTGGATATCCGGGTTGAGCTGAATTTGATCAAGCCATGCCTGCACTTCTTCCAGCGTTTCAGGAGGGGGTAAATCACTTTGTGCCTCTCCACTGCGCAGCCATTGCTGAACCTGCTGCATTTGCCGCAACATCTTCTGCTGCTCGAACCACAACGCCATCGTTTGCGGCGTTTCTTCGTTGTAGTCAGGCAGTTGTTTTTTTAGTAGAAAAACAGCACCAGCTAGCAATGCGAGGCTGACCATCACCCATAACAACAGTTTCCGCCGCAACGACTGCTGAAGCGCTGTAACACCGAACAGCCTTTTATCATGACGATGGAGAGAGTGCTCACGTGAGTCAGCCGTTATTTCATGATACGGGTCAGTCTCACTTGACTGAACTCGCTCGTCAGCTTCCTCAAATCGATACCGTAGCTCGTCGATACGATCAAGAGATGCTTGCGGGTTGGGAATTTTTCGATCCTGAGTCATATGTTAACTTCGCTGCCCGTAATAGGATGGGCTATAACGACAGGCGGAAATATCACCCCAACTGCAGAGATAGGCAGGGTTATCATCAGTGACGGGTAACCAGCCAACGGCAGTGCCCCGGTCAAGAAACCATTGTCGGATTTTAGAAAATTCCTGAAAGCCTGCACCTTCACCGTTATCCCTGACAAAGAAAAAAGCAAACTCCTTTTCATTGTCAAGCGCCGACACCCGTTGCCCGATCACGGTTGTTTCATCATTCAGTGCTTTAAACAGTGGCCAGTGTTCAGTATCAACCGGTGACAAAGTCAGAGTCAGTAATTGATCCTGACGACCAATGAAGTCAGCACTTATTCGGAATTCTTCCTGATTACCAGACTGACTTGCCGCGAGCAAACTATTAGTAAAGGCAGCGTTCACATCAATACTTTGTACTCGATCATTATAGATATAAAAGAACTGCGGTAATAAACCACTTTGATGCTCGATCGGCAGCGGGGGTTCGTAGTTCGGTTTATTCGACTGGAGAGCCGTCATCAGCAATAGTAGAATTAGCACACCAACCGCATTGGATACCAGGTCCGTCAGTGAATCAAGGCTCATTGTGCAGATTCCAGCGCTTGTGTTGAAGCATTGGCGAGATCGAGACCAGAACGAATATGACTATAGCCCGGCTGCTCCAGTAAACGTAACAGATAGTGATACGCATCGCTGCCACCGCTGTGAATCTCAAATAGTATGTATTCCTCATATGAGAAACCACGCTCTTTCGACAATCGATTTATCGACGCAATCTCATTTAAGGTAATCTGCAAATAGGTCTCATCAAAATTTGCACCGAAGCCAAGAACTTTTCCTTTAGCTTTTCGCTCGGCACTACGGCGTGCAACAATCTGATCAACGCCGGCTTGTTCTTCCAGACTGAGCTTTTCATAAAATGGCGTTAAGGCATCTTCAGGTGGATGCAGTACCAGGCGATCCGGATGAGATTCTATTCGGTAAGCCGTCTGAAAAATCTGTGGTTGTATGGCGTCTTCTTCGGACGCACCGATCTCTCCAATCACCAGTAGATTCTGCAGAAACGCAAGCACACCGATAACACATAGAAAAAGACTGATAAACGGAAACAGCTCAAGAGTGAGTTTTCTGCTGGACCCGACGCTTAACAACGGCTAGTCCCTTCGCGTGAGTTGTTGCTGGTAATGATCAAACGCATCTTCACGAAGATCACGAAGCGTCTCTCCGACAGCCTGTGCATGACTGAGGTGCTCTGGCGGCTCAACTCCGACTGCCTCAAGTTCTTCGACCGGATCATGACGGCGCGCAAGAAAGTGGCGCATCTGTTCATCAAGACTTAACAAATAATCGCGTTCATCACGTTCGGTTAACACCAGAAACGCTGTAGCAGGCAGGCTTAGCAACAATGCGAGAAACGTCGTGTCAAACGCAGTAGATAAACCCTTGGTGACCAACGGGATGTTTTGCTGCAGCAATGCAGACACACTGGCACCGGCCTGACTGGAACTCATGGTGTCAGAGAAAAAAGCGATACTCTGGCCTATACCCCACACGGTTCCGACAAAACCGATAATTGGCAATGCCCATACGAAAAACCGCGGTACTGCATAGGAATTTTGCAGATGCTCCATTTCAAGTTCGGACGGCTTTTGATCAGCATCAGAATTATCCACCCGTGAGTTGCTGACTTGCATGCGCCGCCAGCGGTTCACCAGCAGGTTATTGTGCACATCGGAATGGTGATCGGTAACACTTTCGATGCGAGTAGTATCGTCGATTAGTCGGGGCGCTATTTGTGATAAAAAATATTGACTGGATTTCTTCTCCCGCTGTAACTTTTTGCGCTTGCTCAGCAATAACAAAATAGCGATTAGAAAAACCCCAAGAATAACTGGTGATATTGCATTACCCCACAGCACCCGATAAGCCATGCCCGAGTCAACTTCCGGGAATAGAAACAACTGTGCAATATACAGCACCGCTACACCCGCCACCGCAAACAGCAGTGCCACAGGTAAGGACGCTTTTATCGGGTAATTCATTCAGTATCCTGTTCTTATAAGTTATTGGTTAGATCGCAATGTAATGCACAAGTGCCCCAACCCCAACAGATTTTCCGACATTAACTCCGAAAACACCATAACCCAATCGACTTGTAATTCACATTCAGCCGGTTTTTACCCGCTATGCACTCCCTGTGTTCCGTGTTTTTAAAATCGATATTCACACTGATCTGTAACAACTGGTCACAGCGCCGAATTGGGTAAAGTCTCTGCATACGATCAACTGGCCTGCGCGCGATTCCGTGTTGTCGCGGCAAAAATTGCAGTTACGGTATGATTTGACAAAAATCTGTCATCCCGGCAATTGTCCAGCCGCTGCTAATTGAGGGTCGACGTGCCAATCAGGGCGACGGCCAAGGCAAATCAGCAGTGTACACAGGGCGTTGATTTTCATTTTTTTAGAGTTTTCGGCTCAGAAAATCCTCAGCGCTGGACATCTGTTTCAAATTATAGTCGTTCAGATCTGATTGCGGGATTCGCGCCAGAAT
>CAZNOB010000159.1:6433-11960 GCA_964574535.1 uncultured Granulosicoccaceae bacterium
ACTAACCAGTTACCCACCATGACAAACGGGGTACTGCCCTTACGCGGCACAACGTCAACGTTAAGCGCTACAGTTTCAAATTGCGGGCCTTGCTGCACTATTTCACCACGCTCTGATATCAGGGAAGTAATGCCGGTATTGGTGACTCGCAACATGGGTCGTTCAAATTCAAGTGAACGCATGGCGGCGATTTGTTGATGCTGATGAGGAGCCGTGGAATCACCGAACCATGCGTCGTTACTAATATTAATCAGCACATTCGCTTTCGGCAATTGTTTGAGCATTTCGTTTCCAAAAGCATCTTCATAGCAGATAGACATTCCATAATGCACACCGTCAATGGCAATGGGTTCAATGGGGCCGCGACCCGGTGTTAAATCTGACATCGGAATGGTAATCACCTGTGCCAGTAATTTAATCAGATTTCTAAAGGGTATAAATTCACCAAACGGCACTAAATGACGCTTGGTATATACCTGATCGTCTGTTCCCCCGAGCACTTTGATGGCATTGTAGTATTCAGAGTAATCTGCGTTTGTATGAAATCCCCCGCTGATCACTGTCGAGCCACGGGCACGAGCTTCTTCAACAAAAGGTTCAAGCCAGTCATCCACATCGCTAAAAAACGTAGGGATGGCGCTTTCAGGCCATATCACCAGATCAGCATCCAGATTACTCAGTCCAGTGTAAATACGCAGTGAATCATCCAGCAGGTTGGGCTGAAATTTGAGCTCTTGCGAAATATTGCCCTGCACCATTTCAACATTGATTGAATCGCCACTGACCTGGGTCCAGCTTACCCCGCGTAACCACTGACCGCTCGTTGCAATGACTGCGATCATGGCAACTGAAACCACAATTGACGTCAGCCTGCGCACCACAAACATATAAGCCAGTGCACCACAACACAGTGATACCAACAGTGAATTTAAAAATACGCCGCCGATCGGTGCGAAACCGGCCAATGGGGTATCAATAGTAAGATAACCCAGACTTAACCAGGGAAAGCCGGTTAAAAACCAGCTTCGAAACCATTCGATCATCAACCACATGGCAGGCGTGGTTAATAGAAACCATACCGCATTGCCGGTGTTGATGCGTTTCGCTAACCACGCAAACAGCCCGGTATAAAGGGCTATTGCCATCACAAATAGCAAAGTGCCAACAGCGGCCAGCGGAGCGATTGCAGCGCCGAATAAATGCAGACTGTGGTACACCCAGTAGACACCGGCACCGAACAAACCAAGCCCAAAAAAGTAACCAGTCGCAAAACCCTGCCGAGAAGAGCTGGCCGCATGTATTAAAACAAATAAACAGGCAACGCCGGGTAACACTACCGGCCACAAATTGAATGGTGCAAAGCCGAGTACACACAGTGCGCCACAAAAAAATGCCAACAATAACCTGAGCTTTAAAGATGCCGGTACACCAAAAACAATCCGGGCTTTCTCTGGACTAGGCAAGTTCTGCTGTTTCGTCATCGGTGGTGACTTCCAGCAAATGTATTCGTCTTGATTCGGCCTGCAGTACTTTGATATTGAAACGGTCTATACGAGTTTGTTCTCCCGGCGTGGGCATATGACCGATCTCGTGCATCACCAGTCCACCGATGGTGTCGAATTCATCATCAGGAAGGCTTGCATCAAGCTCTTCGTTGAACTCTTCAATCGGCGTTAACGCTTTAATGGTATATCCAAAATTATCTTGCTTACGAATATTGGCATCTTCTTCAGCATCGTGTTCATCATCGATTTCACCAACTATTTCTTCAAGGACGTCTTCAATCGTCACCAGCCCTGCAACACCGCCGTACTCATCAACAACGATCGCCATGTGGTTATGGTTCGATCTGAATTCAGTTAATAGAATATTGAGCTGCTTACTTTCAGGTGTAAACACCGGATCCCGAATTAGCGACTTAAGATCAAATGCTTCTTTTTTGCCCGGCAAAGAGAAACGCAACAAATCCTTGGCCAGCAGTACCCCCAATACTTCATCACGGCTATCACCAATGACCGGAAATCGGGAGTGACCGGATTCAATAATGGTCGGCAGGATTTCATCGAGATCTTCATCAATTTCCACTACCACCATTTGTGCTCGCGGGATCATGATATCGCGCACTCGCATCGCAGCAACATCAAACACGCCGTCAAGCATAGTTAGTGTGTCATCACTAACGATATCTCTGTCGGCGGCTTCCCGCAGTACGGTTTTTAATTCATTGATATCGCGAGGTTCATCGTCGGCCTGGAAGGCGTCACGAATACGTTCGACAAAAGATTTACCTTGATCGGCAGACTCTTGTGCCATTAGCTTTGCTCTACCTCTGTAATATTACTGATGATTGGATGACTACCCGATACGGTTGTGTAGGGATTAGGGTAGCCCAGTTTGGTGAGGATGTTGATTTCGATCAGCTCCATCTCTGTTGCCTGTTGATCATCGATATGATCATAACCCTGCAAATGCAACATGCCATGAACCACCATATGCGCCCAATGTGCGTCTGGTGCTTTTTGTTGCTGTTTACTTTCCTGCATGACAACTTCTGCACAAATAAGGATATCGCCAAAATATTCCAAACCGGCTTCAGCTGGAAAATCTGCCGGAAAGGACAATACGTTGGTGGTTTTCTCCTGCCCCCTCCAGCGCGAGTTTGACTGCTGCATTTCAGCACCATCAACCACCCGAATGCAGACCTCGGATTCTGCCTGATCCGGACTAATCACTGCGGATTCAGCCCACCGGCAGAAATCTGTCTCTGTAGGGTAATTGTCATTACCAGTACATGCCCATTGTAGATCAACGGTCAGGTTTTGCCTGATCCTTCGTACCCCGGGGTCGGAATTTTTCACCGTTTTTCGGCGCGATTGTCTTGCGATTCACGCTTATCAGCGGCCTCGTAGGCACCGACAATTCTCTGCACTAATGGATGTCTGACCACATCGCGCGCCTGAAATTCACAAAACCCAATACCATCAACGCCATCCAGCACGCCTCGTACATGCTTTAGTCCCGACAGCACGTGTTTCGGTAAATCAATTTGCGTTGCATCGCCTGTCACAATGGCATTAGAACCAAAGCCAATTCGTGTGAGAAACATTTTCATTTGTTCAACGGTGGTGTTTTGCGCTTCGTCCATAATCACACAAGCATGATTTAGCGTCCGCCCACGCATATACGCCAGCGGAGCGATTTCGATCACGTTCTTTTCAATTAACTTTGCGACGCGTTCAAATCCCAAAAATTCATACAGCGCGTCATAGATAGGTCGGAGGTAGGGATCAACTTTCTGGGTGAGATCACCCGGTAAAAAACCGAGCCGCTCCCCGGCTTCAACTGCAGGGCGAACTAACACTAATCGGCGTACCTGCTCGCGCTCGAGCGCTTCTACCGCACACGCAACGGCCAGATAGGTTTTTCCTGTACCGGCAGGGCCGATGCCAAAACTTAAATCGTAATCACGAATATTTTGTACATATTGAATCTGATTTTTGCCTCGACAACGTATTTTTACACGACGTGTGGCAATATCGGCAGAGGCGTTTTCACCCTCGCCTTCTGACTGATTGTCTTCTTCGTGCAAATCTGCCTCCTGCAGATATAAGTGAATTTTTTCCGGGGTCAATGTTTCCAGGCGAGTTGCATCATACAGGCTTTGAACCACACTGCGTGCGCTACGAACCACCTTATCAGAGCCCGATATACGAAAATCGCCACCGCGGTTTTGAAGTTCCACCCCAAGGCGACCTTCAATTTGTTTTAGATGCTCGTCAAACTGCCCGCAAAGATTGGCCAGGCGCTTGTTGTCGTCTGGCCGTAGCTGAAACTCTATTGATGCCAACTTATTGCACTTCCTGCATACAGAATTATTGCCTTTAGTAGTGGTTGGGCTTTAGCAGCCGGAGGCGATTAAAACGCCGGATCATTTATCTGAATAAACTCCCCGCGCAGAGAGTTGGGCCGGGTTTCGGTGATCTTTACATCAACAAATTTACCAATCAGTGACGCTTCACCTGCAAAATTCACCACGCGATTATTTTCTGTACGCCCAGCTATCTCTTCGCTGTTACGGGTGGATGGCCGCTCTACCAGGATACGCTGCGTCGACCCCAGCATCGCTTCACTGATGCTTGCTGCCTGCGCGTTAATAGTGCGCTGTAATCTGGCGAGGCGTTGCTTTTTCACCTCCATAGAGACCGGATCATCAAGTGATGCCGCCGGTGTACCGGGACGTGCGCTATAGATAAAACTGAAAGACTGATCAAAACCAAGCTCGGTAATCAGTGACATGGTTTGTTCAAAATCATCATCGGTTTCTCCGGGAAAGCCAACAATAAAATCTGAAGACAAAGACATACCCGGACGAGCCTGCATGAGCTTTCTAATTTTGGATTTGTATTCAATCGCAGTATGCCCGCGCTTCATTGCTGCTAACACGCGGTCAGCACCAGACTGCACGGGTAAGTGCAGAAAGCTGGCAAGCTCCGGCACATCTGCATAAGCCTCAATCAATCGGTCACCAAATTCGATCGGGTGCGATGTAGTAAAGCGAATGCGCTCAATACCATCAACTGCGGCAACGACGGAGATCAGCATGGCAAGATCAGCGATATCACCATCATGCATCTCGCCACGATACCCGTTCACATTTTGCCCTAACAGGTTTACTTCGCGGACGCCTTGCTCTGCGAGGATGGCGACTTCTGCGATCACATCGTCGAACGGTCGGCTGATTTCTTCACCGCGGGTATAGGGAACAACGCAGAAACTGCAATATTTACTGCAGCCTTCCATGATGGAAACAAATGCGGACGGACCGTCGGTTTTGGGCTCCGGGAGCCGATCGAATTTCTCAATTTCAGGGAAGCTCACATCCACAAGGGGGCGTTTCTCCCGACGAGTGGTTTCAACCATATCGGCCAGGCGGTGAATGGTTTGTGGGCCGACCACCAGGTCAACGTAAGGCGCGCGTTCCTGCAATGCTGCTCCCTCCTGGCTTGCCACACAACCGGCAACCGCAATAATCACATCTTTGCGATTTTCCTTGTAAGGTCGCCAGCGGCCTAGCTGCGAGAAAACCTTCTCCTGAGCTTTTTCCCGAATCGAGCAGGTATTTACCAGCAGGATATCGGCTTCGGCCGGATCCTGGGTTACATCAGCGCCGAAGCGCTCGTCAAGCACGTCTATCATTTTCGCCGAGTCGTACTCGTTCATTTGACAGCCGTGGGTTTTGACAAAAACCTTTTGTCGCATTAATTATTTTTCACTTGAAGTAAGTTGCGAGCATACGCGTTTTCGGCCATTGATCCAATCACCTGACCCATTTTACAGGCCTGATTTAACAGATTTATCGGGGTCGATGGACATTTGATCAGCGTTTTGCCGTTATTGCGCCCGAATTTGATCCCGTGAGACGAAAAAAGGCGCACCTTGGTGCGCCTTTCATAGCCTGACTACAGCAAACTCCCAGGAGTCTGCGCGGCAGAACCTCTGCTACTGCGAACGCGCCCTGACGGTGCGT
>CAZNOB010000160.1:0-8997 GCA_964574535.1 uncultured Granulosicoccaceae bacterium
TTATTGTTTGCCTGCTCAAGTGCTTCAGCTTTTTCCATCCACTGTTCTTCGATTTGATCAGTAGATTTGCTGAGCTCTGCCTGCTGCCACAGTAAATCTTTTAGTTTATCTTTATTCTCATCAATGTAGATTGTTTCGTCCGCAAGCTGTATCTCGAGTTCTTCTTTTTTACGGGTCAACCGATCAAGTTGTTTTTCCAGCGCCTGTATTTCTTTTCGCAGTGGGGCGAGCTTTTGACGATTTTCTGCCTCTTGCCTTTTTCGGTCACGATTGGGTTTTTCGCTGACGCCGGTGTGCGCGGCAGTTTGAGAGGTGGCGGGTTTGTTCCGGTTCTGCAGCCAGGCAGGATAAGAGTCAATGTCTCCATCGAATTCTTCAACCCTGCCGTCGTGTACCAGTAACAGCGTGTCACAGGCCATTTTTAACAGGTGACGATCGTGGGAGATCAATACGATGCCGCCATTGAATTCTTGCAGGGCGACAGTTAACGCGTGGCGCATTTGTATATCCAGGTGATTACTAGGCTCGTCAAGCAGAATCATGTTTGGTTTTTGATAAACCAGCATGGCCAGTACCAGTCTGGCTTTTTCACCCCCTGAAAACGGTTCTACCAGATCAAAGACTCGATCACCCTGAAAACCAAAGCCACCCAGAAAGTTTCTGAAATCAGCATCGGAACCTTTGGGATTCAGGTCGCGTAGATGCTGGATGGGGGTAGCGGTTAGATTAAGCTGATCCAGTTGATGCTGTGCAAAGTAGGCAATCTTTGTATCTTTCGCGAAGTGTAACTCGCCGTGCAAGACTTCAAGTTCAGAGGCCAGTAGTTTGATTAAAGTGGATTTGCCAGCGCCATTGGGGCCAAGTAAACCGATTCGAGCATCGTTATGCATGTCGAACTTAACATTCGATAGCAAGGCTTCACCGTTATAGCCAACTGCGGCGTTGCTAACGCGGAGCAGAGGCTGTGGTAATTTTTCAGGTTCTGTGAAGCTGAATTTAAACGGTGAATCTATATGGGCAGGTGCGATCAGTTCGAGTCGAGAAAGTGCTTTTAATCTGCTTTGTGCTTGTTTCGCTTTAGTCGCCTTGGCGCGAAACCTTGTCACATAACTATTCATATGGGCAATCTCGCGCTGCTGTTTATCATGCGCCGATTGCTGTGCTGAAAGATGTTCTGCCCTGATGAGTTCAAACTGCGAATAGTTGCCGGTATACAGCTTTAGATTTTGGTGCTCGATATGGGCTATTTCAGTGACAACGTTATCAAGAAATTCCCTGTCGTGGGAAATTAATAAAAGTGTGCCAGCATATCTTTTCAACCATGACTCCAGCCAGATGACTGCGTCAAGATCAAGATGGTTAGTGGGTTCATCAAGTAGCAGTAAATCTGACCGGCACATTAATGCTCGAGCCAGGTTCAGACGCATACGCCAGCCACCGGAAAAACTTTTTACTGGCTGCTTTAACTGCGAGGGCGTAAAGCCTAGTCCATTAAGCAGGGTGGCTGCTCTGGCTTCTGCGGTATAGCCGCCGACGACTTCAATGGCGCTGTGAATTTCAGCCTGTTTTATTCCATCGGTGGTTGGATCTTCCAGTTTTTGTTGCAGGGCGCGGAGTTCTGCGTCGCCGTCTATCACATGTTCAATGGCAATGCGATCGGTGGCTTCTATTTCCTGTGCCACATGCGCAATCACCAGATTGCGTGGCATGTCGAAGTCGCCTGTGTCTGGCGCTAATTCACCAAGAATTAAAGCAAGTAGCGTCGTTTTACCTGTCCCGTTAGCCCCGGTTATTCCGACTTTGTGGCCTCGGTGAATGGTAAATGTACTGTCTTCAAGCAGGACGCGAGGACCGCGTCGGACGGAAAGGCGTGAAAATGAAAGCATTGCCTCGAAGCAACCTCGGGGTGGTGGGGTGGTAATTATACAGGGCGCAAAAAACAAGTGTTCAGCGAACGCACTGATCGGGAGTATGCGACCAGAGCGTGAGCTTGTCAGGGTTTAATTTAGCGGCTGATCAACGAGAGTTTATCGCCGTTGGCAAAAACCAGAGTCTGGTGGCCATTTTCATCAATGGTATTGCGTACAGCAATTAGATCTTTACGGCGGTTCTCGCGGCAGTTCCGGAAGCTGGCATCGCACTGATGATGCCTTAACGTTGCGCCTTGAATTTGGAAGTAAGAATCGCGAAGGCAGACAAACCTTCCAGCTACACCATCTGGCCAACTTAACTGACCGCTTTTTTGAGTCCATCGAAACTGGCTGGTACGCTGAGCGGGTACTCCGCATTCGTGTTGTCCCGGTAGTCTGGGTGTGGCCGTTTCAGTAGTTAGCGGACTGGTTGTGGTGGTTGAATGTGCAAGAGGTTTTGGATTTTTGATGAGCGCTAGTGTTGTACCGTTGTGAAATTCCAGGCCCGGAAAGCCGTTCACTGTTGTGCGTTTTTTTGCAGTGATATTCTTTGCCGGTGTCGCGATGCAATCCCGGAAACCTGGTGCACAGTCGAAACGCTCAAGTATAGTACCGGCCACTTTGTAAAAGTGATTATCCATACATATTGTGTTGGTACCAATACCTGCAGAGTTCGTGGTGCCATTCGAACTATTCCAGCGAAATATGCTGTTGGTTTGTGAGGGGTCTGCACAGCTATGAGCTAATTTGTCAACCGGCAGTGGATCTGTGCCTTCGTTCTGGTATGTCTGGTTTTGATAGTCTGGCTGTCCCTGGTCTGGATTCGGGCTGTGGCTGGCTAGAATCAATCTTGTACCATCAGCAAAAAACAGCGTTGGTTTTCCGTTCGTATCGCGACCAAGTCTCTGCCCGCGGATATCTCTTGCTTTGTCGCGTCTGCAGTTTAGGTAGCCGTGGTCACACTGAAACCGATGTAATACCACCCCCTTCGCTTCGTAGTAGTAGTTGCCCATACAAAGGGTTGTGCGATTGGTACCCTGCGGATAAGTGGTGCCGTTGAGACCAATCCACTCGAACTGGCCGACCAAATTTGATGCATCGGAACAGGCATGGGCTGGCTGTGGTGAATAAGTGGAAGTGAGCTTTGTGCCGCGTTTAAATGCGCGAGCAGGGTCGGTAATGCAGGGCGTACTCTGGTAACAATAGGTCTCGTAGTAGTGAGCCATCGATACAGCGACAGATTCGGATGATTTACTGCTTAATCTCCACCGTTCAAAGTCTGAGGGTTTTGAATTGGCAGCCCTGTAACGCCAGAAGCCTCTACCGTAGTTTAGGTCAGGGGCTCGATACACTCGCCATGTTTTATCCTGCACGCCGAAGATTTGCCGGTATTCGCTGGTTTCAAGTACTTTGTTAAAAAAATCCAGTCGAGTCTGGCTGGTGTCTGATCGGCTAAGAAATCGCGAGGCTGCACGCAGCTCGTTATCCTGTGGTGCACGTCCAAGCGCATTAAGGTAGATAGACGACACAAATTGTTTCGGGGAAGGATTCGCCCAATCAATGCCTCCTGGAAAATACACAGCATTCGAGGGAATGCTGTGTATCGCGCCAAGAAAACCCATGGCGAGTAACCATCTTTTAGTCATTACGCTATCCATTTTGGGAGAGTGATGAATTTTGTTCTGCAAACTGCCTGCGGTTTATCAAGGGTTATCTTAGTGGTTCTGAACCCGGTTGACATGAAATTCGTTAATTATTTAGCGTGAATCGCATTCATATTACTACGGTGTTCTGGTAACCTCACGCTCCCGTTTATGAGTGGAAGTTGGCATTTTTAAAACTGCGCAGCATTCGGGTATCTGAAAGTCGGGTATGTTGTACAACGACATCAAGTCTGGTTGTCGTCGTACTAAAGCTGCTTCCTTACAGGACGCAATTATATAAAGTGGAATAGAACCCGCTGGGGTGATTGGAGTAGTCCCCGCGAGGGGATGGAGTATATTCCAAGACTTTAATGCACAGTCAAATCAGGCACTTAATCGGTGTAGGTGTGATTGAAGAGAGATTTTAATATGCTGAAATCGGTATCTACCCAATTTGCCGCGACGCTGTTCTTCGGCCCGTTGGGACTTGCCTATTGCAGTGTGGCGGCGGCGGTATTCTTTACGTTGTTGCTGGCCGTGTTGTACTTTACCGGATTAGGTATGCTGGCAGTCTTTTTGATGTGGCCTGTTTCGATTGTTGTAGGCCTCATTTTTGCGAAATTGCATAATGATGGAGTACGTTCGTCCGGTAGCCGCTTGTTACTCGGTCCTGGCGAAGAAATGACTCTGGCCGGAACGCTTAATAGCTGGGCTCGCGCTGTCGCAGTGCTTGCTTTGATTGTGACGGCTGGATTTTTTGTGTACGCCTACTACCCTAAGAGCGACAATGGGCCGGGCCGAATAGTGGCATCTCAAACTGCCGAGCAGGCTCCTGAACCTGCGACCGTTGCAGACGCTGTCGACTCAACGGCCGCTGTGATTCCGGCTAAATCGGCGGATGGTAATGACAATGTCGGGGCCATTGCTTTGCCGCAACGCGAGGTGGCTACTGTTGTGCTGGATAGCAATGGGGAAACCACTCAGGGAAGTTCCGGATCTTTAAATAGCGGTCAGCCGGAACTCACTGTCAGTGGTGCGGTGGTAAATCTGAGGCGGGGGCCGGGGACGAATTTTCCGATCGTTACCCAGGTCGAGGAAGGCGACAAGTTATTTGAATTCGCCAGAGACGGTCAATGGATTAATGTCGAGACGGAATCCAGCGGTTTTACAGGCTGGATTTATAGCACGCTGGTGAGATAGTTCACTGCTTTAACCGATAGCGCGCATCAATCGCGTCTATCGCTCTCACGTTTTCAGCCGAACGCCCTTGCGGGTCAAATTTACAGGCCAAATAGCTGTCTGCAATTGACTTGGCCAATTCTACGCCCACTACGCGAGCGCCAATGGTGATAATTTGTGCGTTATTGGAGAGAGCGGCACGTTCTGCTGAATAGGTATCATGGGTTTGCGCCGCTCTGATTCCCGGAACTTTGTTGGCAGACAGGCAAACTCCAATCCCGGTGCCACAACACAGGATTGCACGATCAAACGTACCATCGGCTACCTGGCTTGCTACCCGATCTGAAAGATCTGCATAGTATTCATTCGTTCCGGATGTAGCTTCAGTCCCGGCGGTGTCGCTTAGCTCGCTGACTTGCAGTTTGTTATTTTTTGAGAGGTATTCCGCCAATGCTTTTGCGAGCGGTGCACCAGCGCTGTCGCCGGCAATTGCGAGTTTCAATGTGGTTCTCCATCACTGTTGATTTAAAAAAACCATGGCTCGAGATCATTCCCTGAACTTGCTGCATAGCTTAACCTCTGTTGGGTGCTATTAATTATTAAAACTATTGCATCGGTCCGGTAAATTGATGAATGCCAATGTGTGGTCGATCTGGGGAAGCAATCTGCATTATTGCACACAGAGAGAGGAATTCCTGTGGGCATTTTCTGCGAATTCGAGAATCTACGACCACGCTATTGTCTGTTTGGAAGCACTTTATTCCGCCACGGCCGCCATAGCTGCGTTGACCATTGTTGATCAATATCAGGTTGGACGCAGGCACTGCTATGCCTGCATTTTTTCGTCTTGCGCTGACGATTGTGGCTGTGAAAAGTTTGTTACCTAACTTCCCGCACAGTCGACTAGTGAGTGAAAAATCGATTTTATTATACGAATTTCAGTAAATATCCGATATTTATTTACTTGTTGCTAGGGATTGATAGCTGTCGGGTGTATTATCTGTACACTGCCTGCGGGCAGTCGGTTCACCAGTTATTTGCGGATTACCTGACGAATCTGACTTTCGGTGCGTGTAAACTGACCGGCAGTTTCCAATACTGCGTCCCGTTAGCATGTTGTACCGTTAGTTTACGCAGCGGTATTGTGAATGAATAATGCCATTCGGCTGGTTTCAAAAAGCAAAACCTGGCGACCCAGACCGCTCAGACTCGGCTGCGATTGCAAGTGATCTGAAACTATTAATGTAAGCGAGGATAATCATGTACAAAACCCTTAAACCTGCGATAAAGCTGGCTACGATGAGTATGACAGCAGTTGCACTTGCATGTGCGGCGAGCACCGCCAGTGCCGAAGATACGAAGCTGCGTATCCAGACTCATTTCTCTCCGGAGACCCTGTCTGGTCAGATGGCTGCTGAATTCATTGAAGACATCACAGCGATGTCTAATGGTGAAATCCAGGTAGAGATGTTTTACGCCAGTTCGGTCGTGAAATCCGCTGAAACATTTGATGCTGCGGCGACTGGTATTCTGGACTGTGACATGACAGGTGGCGCGTACCAAACGGGTAAAAACCCTGCGTTCCAGTTTGCTGGAGATCTTAATGGCGGTTACCAGAACCCCTATCAACAGATGGCCTGGTTGCTTCACAACGATGGCTATGCACAGTTAAACAAGCTCTACAATGAGCACAATATGGAATTCATCGGCTGGTGGATCCCTGGTCCGGAATCTCTGTCTTCCACCAAGCCAATCCGTGGCGTAGAAGATTTCAAAAACTGGAAGTTCCGGTCACCACCGGGCATCATTACAGATATATTTAAAGAGCTTGGTGCGTCTCCGATCGTGATGGATTTCAACGAAATCTTCACTGCGCTGGAAACCGGTATTATTGATGGTGCAGATGCGGCCAACCTGACCAACAATGTTGGATTAGGTTTGTACGATATTGCAGAACACACCAACTTCCCGGGCTTCCACTCCATGCCTGCTGATCATCTGGCCTGTCGTAAAGATGTATGGGACGACATGCCGTCTCACCACCAGGCTATCCTTAAAGTTGGTATGCAGGCGCTGGCACTTAAGAATACTTCTATCAATGAAGTGAAAAATGCCCAGACAGCAAAAGAGCTCAGAGCTAAAGGCATCAATCTCTACGAATGGTCTCCTGAAGAAATGGGTAAGTACAGAGATGCAGTACAAGCTGGTTGGAAGACATTTGCAACCACACCTGAAGCGAAGGAACTTCTTGAAAGCCACCTTGATTTCTTAAAAGATCTGGGAGCAATGAAGTAACATTCTTGCATTCGCTGTAGTAAAGACAGGCCTGTAACGGGCCTGTTTTTATTTTACCCAATCATTATTTTACAACAGTGCCCGATGCGTGGTCCTGGTTCAGGAATAGACACCCGTTGCACAATATCCGATACTTGATTAAAAACTGGGATAGACACCAATGCAAAAAGAATCCGGTGGCTTGCTGGAGTGGTTACTACCTTTTGCCTTCATCTTTTGTGCAGGATGGGCTATCTGGCATGCCCCGGCTTATATACTCGATTTCATACCCCACGAGAGTCAGAGTCTGGTAGACCAGATTACAGACATCCACAAACGTAAAGATGTCACTCCGAATATGCCCGGGCTGTTCGGTGGGTTGGCTGACCCGATTGACTGGGCAGTACTGATATTGATGCCGATTTTTTTCTATATTGGCATGCGCACTGTACGCTGTGCGGCCATGGAGTATGAACACTGGCGTCCGATTGATCGTGTGGCGTTGTTTGTTGGTCGGGTAACCATGATGCTTATCATAGCGATCACAGTCATCATGTTGTATGAAGTATTGATGCGCTACGCGTTTGAAGCGCCGACGCTATGGGCAAACGAACTCACCTTGTGGATCGCGGGCTTTGTCTTTCTGCTGTCAGGATTCTATGCCATGCAGCAACGTTGTCATATACGAATTTTCTTACTCTACGATGCAGTACCTCGCTGGATGCAGCATCTGTTTGACATCATCTCGGTGCTTTTAATTTTAACCTTTACTTTCTTTCTTATTTTTGGAAGTTACAAGCAGGTGTTTATCAACAAGTTCTATAAGTGGGAGATGTTTGGCACCGCTTTTGATCCCCCGATACCAGCTACGTTGCAACCCATGGTACTCATCATGGTTTCTCTAATTGCTTTGCAGGCAGTAGTCAATCTCATTTCTGACTGGAACCTCAGACCTTCAGATAAAATTGTTGCTGGCGATCTCGACGAAGAAGAGCTTGCAGCAATCAAGCGCAGCGTTGGTGACACCTGATGGATATCTCGATCATCTCTATAGTGCTGGTTTTTGGGCTTCTATTTACATTGGCCATCGGTATGCCGCTGGGGCTGGCTTCCGCGGTGATGGCATTAGTCGTAATGATCATGAAGTTCGAGCCTACCCTGCTTACTGATCCGATGAGCTTCGGTGAAGGCTTGCTAACCGGTCGGCCGGGAAGCGGTCCGTTATACATACTTACCCAGAAAATATTTGATTTGCTCACCGAGTACGTACTCATTTCAGTGCCACTGTTTATTTTTATGGCGTCGTTGCTGGAGCGATCTGGTGTCGCCAAGGCAATGTACGAAGCACTTAATTATTGGCTGAATAAAACTCGTGGTGGGATTGCCATTGTCACATCACTGATGGCAGTTTTACTAGCTGCGATGTCAGGCATTATCGGGGGAGAGGTGGTTCTGCTGGGTCTGATTGCTTTGCCGCAAATGCTGCGCCTTGGGTATAACCAGAATCTTGCTATAGGTACGATTTGCGCGTCCGGCTCGCTTGGCACAATGATTCCGCCATCCGTGGTGTTGATTATCTATGGTCTAATCACCGAGACGTCAATCAAAGCATTGTTCACTGGCGCTTTTGTGCCCGGCTTTATGCTTGCCTCGTTTATTATTATTTATATCATTGTTCGAACCCGTCTTAATCCGTCTCTGGCGCCTCTTCCGGATCCCATCGAGGGCGAGCCTGTTGGTTGGGAGAAGGGCCGGATGTTCGGTGGTTTTCTAACCATTGTTGCGGGCGGCGCCACCGCATTACTGCTGCTGCGGGCAAGCTTGTATACAGCACTGGGCAGAAATCAGAACCTTACAGAAGACGAGGGCGAGATCTTCCTGGGTATGCAGCACCATATACCCTATCTGCTGGGTGTGTTGGTGGTAGGTCTGCTTTTGATATTTTTGGTGTTTGGATTTAAGCGCTCGATGAGAGGGTGGTTCCATGGTAA
>CAZNOB010000160.1:9097-11719 GCA_964574535.1 uncultured Granulosicoccaceae bacterium
TTCTGCATGAATATGCAAGTCAGTTTTCTATCGCCGCCGTTTGGGCCGGCTGCCTTCTATCTTAAGTCGGTGGCGCCAGCGCATATTTCGTTAACCGATATTTTCCGTGGCTTTCTGCCTTTCATCGGGTTGCAGATAATGGCGCTAAGCGTACTGCTGATATGGCCTTCAATTGTGACGCTGTTTTTATAGGCGAGTGCTAAAAATGTGTTGGTTACAGCCGGGTGCAATTGTAATTGCACTCGGCGGCGGAACACCCGGAATGCTTAATTAAGAGCCTCAAGCATAGAGTGACTGGACTCCGGTGCGTGGTAAAGGGTTTTACTGAGCTAACCACAGGTATTGCGGGATGAATTCTGGTCTCTTATCCGAGTTTATGATTGACTGAAGGCACTTACCGCCCCGCCGCTTTTTTGCACTTTGAAAATGGAGGTAGGGTCTGGTGGGGGTGCCAGCGGCATGATCACTGGTACGCTTTCTACCCGTGCAGTAAGTGGTTGTTCGCCACACACAAGGCGGCTGTTCATTCCTTCCCACAGCTGGTGCTGACTCAGTCCATTGTAGTTGCTGACACCCCCACTGATTGGCCAGGCATCTGCTGCAATGCACTCGTAGAATAGAATCTTTCTCGCGGTTTTTGAGTGGTTCGGTGCTGAGCCGTGTAAGGTGCGCACATGGTGGATAGATAGAGATCCGGCCGGACCCGTGAGGCTGCGTGCTTTTTGAGATTCGAACATAGGATCGGCTGGATCAACTGCGCCGCAAAAAATCCCATCTCGGCTGTGGTCGAGAATCGGTCCCTTATGAGAGCCGGGGATTGCCAATAGTGGTCCGCTATCTTCTTTGACGTCTTCCAGTAAAATACCGACGGCCAGAAGATCGTCGTTGGTGTGTGGATAAAATGCCCAGTCCTGATGCCATTCGACTGCCGACCCGCCTGCAGGTGCTTTGGTGTTGAGCTTACTTGTGTGTAGACGGATGTTGTCGCCTATCAGCGGCTTGATCAGGTTGAGTATGTTCTCGCTGCGAATAATTTCCCAGTAGACCGGGTCGAGGGTGTGTGGCAATTTTATTCTTGTCAGGCGAGGGGTGTCGGCAGTGTGACCGTCATCGAGATCAAACTTGTCGTTACTTTTTGTCACTGCTGCTGATTGACGAATCAGTGACTCGGTCACGATTTGAAGTCTGGAAAGTTGCTGGGCGGAAAGTGCATTTTTTATCAAAAGAAATCCGTTTTCCCGGTATTCTTCGATTTGTTCTTGTGTCAACATAGCTATTCCCCTGCCTGCCATTTTCGTCAGGATATCGTAAATTTTCGTGCGATGTCATGCGCGTAAGACTTCGTTTGTTGCGAACTTGCGGTTTCAACACCATACTTTAGCGAGGTGGCTGTCCGATAATGAATGATCTGCTGCAGATGCGATATTTTGGCTAGTTATTTCGATCAATCTCGTTAATGAAGACCAACTATTCGCCTCTGTTGATCAAAAATCTGACTCAAAATCTTACGTTCTCGCGACGACCCTCATTCCCGGGCAGGCTCCAGGGGTCCGGGTGTTGGCCGTGCTGCACTCCGGGGTGTCTGTTCAGTGAGCCCGGTGTTGGCGTTGATGTCTCAGGCACCGCACCATTTCTATTTGTGTAAATTTAATCTCCAGGAAAAAACTATGAAAATTTCAGCATTTCTAGCGGCAGCGACTGTATTTGCAGGGACTGTAAATGCAGCAGATTTTTCTGCGGTGCCAGCTGGCACATATAACGTCGATCCAACTCACGCCTATATTCGTTTTTCGTACAATCATTTGGGATTGTCAAATCCGATTCTGGGCTTTGAAGAGTTCGACATTTCAATGGATCTGGATACAGCAGAACCAGCCAACACCAAAGTGTCTCTGGAAATAAAAACAGCTAGTGTACAAACCGGTTCCGATATCTGGTACGAGCACATTACCGGTGAAAAGTGGTTTGATGTATCGAACAATCCAACCATTACTTTTTCAAGCACTGCTATCAGCGCTAATTCGGATGGTACTTATGATCTATCTGGTGATCTGACAGTCAAGGATCAAACCCACCCGGTAGTTCTTAAGGTCACAATCAACAATGCCATCATGCATCCGATGGCGAAAAAACCGGTAGTCGGTATCTCTGCGGTTGGTGGCTTAAAAAGATCCCAGTGGGGGCTTGGTGCTAGTGCTCCTTTTGTCAGTGATGACGTGAAGCTGCAGATCGAAGCGGAAATGGTTCAGGGCTAGCTTTCTTGTCGCAAACTACTCGTTACAACTCGGTGGCGATCAGCCTGCATTGGCTGATCGCCATTCTTATTTTAGGTCTGGTGATTTTATCCCAGGTGATGACAAGTTACCCGGAGGATGATCCGTTTCGATTCGAGTTAATCCAGTGGCATAAATCCTTTGGAATAATAACGCTGTTACTGGTGGCTTTTCGCTTATTGTGGCGCCTGACTCATCGGCCTCCGCGTTTGCCCCCTGGTTTGGGGCGGTTAGAGAGGCTGGGTGCCAACGGTGCTCACGTTGTTCTGTATTTATTGATGTTCTTAATACCCGTTAGTGGTTGGGTGATGGTGTCTGCTTCTCCGCTTAACCTGAGCACAGTGTTGTT
>CAZNOB010000161.1:0-11583 GCA_964574535.1 uncultured Granulosicoccaceae bacterium
CCAAACAAGGGAGTAGCTGGATAACACTTGATTAAACGATCAGGCGATTGATGTTATCTCGGCTGAGTTGAACAGTTGAGAATCGCCAGTCGTTACTGCTTCAGAATCAAACAACATTGTTACAGCAGCTATACCGTAATCGATGCAGCAGAATGTCTGCTAACAGTATCATTGCATTGGTACATCGTTCACTCTTATAAAACTCTCTGCCTGCTCACCCCCGGACGGTGCCTTACCGCGTTTTATATCCGCCGCTGCGGACACTACCGTCACTGCGTTAACCGATAAGCCAGGCAATCGATTTACTGGTAAACCCTTGTAACCGAGCGCGGTTAATGCAATTATTGATGGACGGAACAGTGGCCAACATCGATTTGTTCGACCGAGATTGCCGGCCACTTTTACGCAGGGCCACAGGCTTCGTATTAAAATTAGAGAGGAAAAATAATGCGCTTAATAAAAACGGCTGTGCTGGCGTTGGTTGCCAGTGGTGCCATGAGTCAGGCTGCCCAGTCTGACGAGCTGACACTTTGCTGGGCGGCCTGGGACCCTGCCAATGCACTGGTAGAAATGTCAAAAGATTTCACTGCTGAATCCGGCATTGACATGAAATTCGAATTCACACCCTGGCCAAATTTTGCAGACCGTATCCTTAACGAACTGAACTCCGGCGGTAAACTTTGCGACCTGCTAATCGGTGACAGCCAATGGCTGGGGGGCGCTGCGGAAAACGGTAACTACATTAAGTTAAATGACTTCTTTGACAAAGAAGGCATTTCAATGGACGACTTTGCAGCTGCAGCAGTTAATGCTTACTCCACCTGGCCCAAAGGAACCCCTAATTACTGGGCGCTACCGGCGATGGGTGATGCAAACGGCTGGTTCTATCGGAAAGACTGGTTTTCAAAACCCGAAATACAAGCCGAATTTAAAGAAAAAACCGGTCGCGATCTTACCGCACCAACCACTTGGGATGAACTCATAGAGACTTCAACGTTCTTTAGTGGCCGTGAGATTGATGGCAATAAAGTCTATGGCTCCGCCATCTTTACAGAACGTGCTTCCGAAGGTATCACTATGGGTGCGACATCTGCCATGTACCCCTACGGATTCAAATACGAGACTGAACCAGGTTCTTATAACATGGAAGGCGCAGTTAACTCTGCCGAGGCTGTGGCCGGACTTGAAGCCTACAAAGAACTGTATAAATGCTGCCAGCCTCCAGGCTACACAGATAGCTATATGGGTGAAGGTCTTGATGCGTTTAAGTCCGGACAAGTCGCCATGGCAATGAACTGGTTTGCGTTCTTCCCGGGCCTTGCAAAAGATGAGAATGTCGGTGGTGACAAAATTGGTTTTTTTGTAAATCCAAGTCAGAACATCAAAGGCTCCACTCTGGGTGGCCAGGGCATCTCGGTTGTTTCAACTTCAGATAACATTGACGGTGCACTTCAGTACGTCAAGTGGTTTGCCAATCCCGAGGTTCAGGCAAAATGGTGGTCACTGGGTGGGTATGCCGTGCATAACTCGGTACTCAATGATCCAGCGTTTAAGGACTCACAGCCATTCGCTGCAGATTTTCTGGTCGCCATGAATCAGGTTCAGGATTTCTGGCAGGAACCTTCTTATGCACAGCTCCTGCTGGCTATGCAAAAGCGCCTGCACGATTATATCGTGGCTGATAAAGGAACCGCCAAAGAAGCACTGGATCTTCTTATCGAAGACTGGACCGAAGTCTTCGAGGACGACGGCAAACTATAGTCCACCGTTTACCGCAGCCTGCTATCCTGCAGGCTGCGCGACTTTAGATCTTTCAGCCCTCCGCCGTCACGCGCTGCAGTGATTCCAGTATTATCATGCTAAAAAAATAACAACAACAATGTTCAACCGCGTCATCGACAAGGCTGCAGCTGCAACACCTGCAACCGCTGCACATAAGATCAAAGGACTCTCAGACCGGGCGATTGCGTGGTTATTTATTTCTCCAACTATTGTTCTTTTGTTGGCGATCAATATTTTCCCGCTGATCTGGGCAATCAATCTATCGTTCACCAACTACCGGGCTAACCGCATTAATGCTGTGGTCAAGGATGTTGGTCTGCGCAACTATGAACGCATACTCACAGACCCGGATATATGGCTGGCCATGCAATCCACAGCGCACTTCGTGTTCTGGACTATCGCCCTTCAAACAATCATCGGTTTTTCACTGGCCTATCTGATCGATCGAAAATTTCGTGGTCACGCATTCTGGACCACCATTATATTGATTCCAATGATGTTATCTCCCGCGGTGGTGGGTAACTTCTGGCGTTTTTTATATCAGCCACAGATAGGTTTGTTTAACTATATTGTGACCTTCTTCACCGGCGCAGAGCCTTCATCATTTCAAATGTTAGGCTCTGTTGATCTTGCCCCGTGGGCAATTATTATTGTTGACACCTGGATGTGGACACCCTACGTCATGCTAATCTGCCTGGCCGGTCTGCGCTCGATTCCCGACTACATTTACGAAGCCGCAGAAGTTGATCGAGCCTCCAACTGGCGACAATTCTGGTCGATTACACTACCTATGGCACTGCCATTTATTATGCTCGCGGTGTTATTCCGCGGGATTGAAAATTTCAAGATGTTCGATATGGTCACGCTGTTAACGGGTGGCGGCCCCGGATCAACAACAGAAGTTGCTTCCATCACCCTCAAACGTGAAGCGTTTGAGAAATGGCGAACTGGCTATTCATCTGCATTCGCCATTATATTGTTTGTCGCAGTATTTGGACTGGCCAATATATACGTCAAAGCACTTAACAAGGTGAAGCAGCGATGAGTGCAAGCGCCCATAGCGTCACCGAGCCTTCGTCCCTGTCAAAGGCCGTTGCGGCAGCAATGGTTATTTTTTATGCACTGGTGACACTGATCCCGCTACTCTGGATCTTTATGACTGGCTTTAAGTCACCACCTGACAGCATCAGCTACCCACCCAAGGTTTTCTTTGAACCGACACTGGAAGGTTACTGTAATTTGTTTACCACTCGCTCGCGACAAACTCGCGAGTACGTGGCTAATTTGCCACCACCGGAAGGGGTATGCGATGAGATCACACGCAAACGCCAGATGGTGATAGTCGGTGAATCCAACTATTGGCCACGATTTAAGAACTCATTGATCATCGCCTTCGGCTCGACCTTCTGCGCGGTATTTTTAGGCACTCTTGCCGCTTACGGATTTTCACGATTTCGGGTGCCTTTGGCAGATGATCTGCTGTTTTTTATTTTATCAACTCGCATGATGCCGCCCATCGCAGTGGCAGTCCCTATCTACCTGATGTATCGGCAGCTCGGGCTATCAGATACCGCACTTGGAATGATCTTATTATATACCGCAGTGAATGTTTCACTGGCAGTGTGGCTATTAAAAGGCTTTATCGATGAAATACCACGCGAGTACGAAGAAGCCGCAATGATCGATGGATACACACGGATGCAGTCATTTTGGAAAGTAGTATTGCCACAGGCAACTACCGGCATTGCTGCTACTGCGATTTTTTGTTTGATATTCGCATGGAATGAATATGCATTCGCCGTGCTACTGACTTCCGGTACCGCACAAACTGCGCCGCCATTCATCCCCAGTATAATCGGTGAGGGCGGACTCGACTGGCCAGCGGTTGCTGCGGGAACCACCATATTCCTGGTACCAATACTGGTTTTCACCATTTTGCTTCGCAATCAACTGCTTCGAGGCATTACGTTTGGGGCGGTGCGCAAATGAACCATCAACCCGTTGATTCTGAAGAACGTAAATGGCCGCGTATTTTTCGGCGCGGTATTATGGAAAATCTTGCTACAGTTATCATCGCGGCCGGATTTATCATGTTGTTCCAACCGTTCACCATCACACTGTATACCTATTCATTTGTGACGCTGTTGTTCGGTACTGTCATGTTTATTGTCGTTTCGAAATTCCCGGAATAACAACTCATGGCAGAAATCAGGGTAGAAGCACTTCACAAAGCGTTCGGCGATTTTATAGCCGTAAAACAGTCAGATTTTGTCGTCGATGACGGTGAATTTTTTGTGATGCTGGGACCTTCGGGTTGTGGCAAGACCACCACGCTTAGAATGATCGCGGGGCTTGAACTTCCCACCAGCGGCAAGATATCACTAGGTGGAAAGGATGTGACCTATCAACGTGCCCGTGAACGCGATATTGCTTTTGTATTTCAGCTGTTCGCGTTGTACCCGCATATGAATGTACGCAAAAACATGGCGTTCCCGCTAAAGGCGATGGGCATGCCTCGCCAGCAAATTAAACAACGCGTCGAAGAAACAGCACAGCTACTGCGCATAGATCATATCTTGAATAAGCCGGTGTCCGGTCTGGCCGGCGGTGATCGCCAGCGAGTCGCACTCGGCCGCGCCATCGTAAGACGACCCGATTGTTTTCTGATGGATGAGCCGCTGGGCACCCTTGATACGGAGTTTCGCGATCTAATGGTGAATGAGCTGCGCGATTTGCATGATCGTATCAACGCCACCACAGTTTATGTTACCCATGATCAACTGGAAGCCATGTCAATGGCTGATAAAATCGCTGTGATGAAAGATGGCATCATCGAGCAATTCGGCACACCGAATCAAATTTATCAGCATCCGGCCACAATGTTTGTGGCAGATTTCATGGGTTCACCATCGATGAATTTTTTGCATTTTAATGGCCCGATCACAAGCGACAACAGCAGCCTGACACTGGGAGATCAGTTATTCGAGGTACCGTCGGTTTTGGAAGATGTTCCCAACGGAGCCAAGGCACTTGGCGTGCGACCGGAGCATCTGTTACTCAACGATCATTCAAAACTTAGAGCCAGGGTATATGGATCGGAATATCTGGGTACAAATCAGATCATCACGCTTGAGTCTGATTTTGGTATTTTAAAAGCCAGATTACCTTCTAATCAACAAACCCGTATTGGTGATAATGTAGGACTGGATTTTGTTGCGTCGGAGCTATCACTTTTTAATGCCGATACCGGGCACGCCTATACAACACAGCGAGACATTAAAAGCCAGGCTCAACACAGCGGGAATCATCATGGCTGATGTAGCACTCAACCAAATCAGTAAAACATTCGGCAAGGTCAGCGCTATACGCAACCTGGATTTACAAATCGACGATGGTGAATTTGTGGTGCTGTTAGGACCGACCGGCGCTGGCAAGACCACCACTCTCAGATTGATTGCAGGCCTGGAACGTCCCGAGCAAGGCAGTGTGACAATTAACAACACCAATGTCACCGGGTTCGCCCCGGCACAACGCGATGTCTCATTTGTGTTTCAACAATATTCACTGTACCCACACCTGACGGTGCGTGAAAATCTGGCTTTCCCACTTAAATCTCCAGCGCATAAGCTCCCTAAAAAGGCAATCAACGAACGGGTTCAGCACATCGCCGAGTTAGTGCAGATATCGCACAAGCTGGATAATCGTTCAACTCGCCTGTCCGGTGGAGAAATGCAGCGTGTGGCGATTGGTCGTGCACTGGTCAGGGAACCCTCGATTTACTTAATGGATGAACCGCTGTCTTCACTGGACGCAAAACTGCGCGGCGATCTGCGTGTTGAATTAAAGCGCATTCAAGCTGAATTGGGGGCCACCATGCTTTACGTCACCCATGATCAGATTGAAGCCATGACCATGGCTGACCGGATAGGCATATTGGCTGATGGTGAATTAATCCAGATGGGTCCGCCGCGCGAAATCTATGAAAACCCGCTGAATGTCCATGTCGCAGCGCGTTTGGGCCAGCCGTCAATTAATCTGCTGCCGATGGGTACACTGCCTTTTCATAACGCACCCCCGACAGCCGCTACAATGGGGCTTCGAACTGAACACTTAGCCGTAAGTCTTGATCAACCTACTATCAATCAGGCAGGCGCGGTACTTGATCGCGTAGAACAACTCGGCGATCAAAATCGATTGCATCTGTCGTTGGGCGAACACCGTTTAGTCACATTGATCGACGGCGTACCCGATACCGTTTTAAAACCCGGACTACAAGTAGCACTGGAAGCACAACAGCCTCTGTTTTTTGATGCCAGCGGCACACGTATACACTAACGTATGAATAACAGCCATTCACTAAAACTTGAATAACGGAAACACCGCCATGAGCCAATTTATTAATCACAAGGACTCACTGGTCACCGATGCCCTGGACGGCTATTTGCACACCAGCAACCTTGTTCGGTTAGATGGTTATCCACATATTAAGGTTGTCACTCGCGCAAACATCGCCTCCGATAAAGTTGCACTTATCTCGGGAGGTGGTTCTGGTCATGAACCAGCTCATGCAGGTTTTGTGGGCAGCGGCATGCTGACCGCCGCGGTATGCGGCGAAGTGTTTGCTTCGCCCAGTGTAGAGGCAGTGCTGGCAGCTATTCTCGCGGTGACCGGAGACGCCGGCTCACTGTTAATCGTTAAAAATTATACCGGTGATCGCCTGAACTTCGGGCTGGCCGCAGAACGCGCCAAAGCGCTGGGCAAACAGGTTGAGATGGTTGTCGTCGCTGACGATATAGCGCTGCCAGATATCGCACAGCCACGCGGCGTTGCCGGCACTTTGTTTGTGCATAAAATTGCAGGCCATATGGCAGAACAAGGCGCCACACTGGCGCAAGTCGCCACTGTGGCACGTGAAGTCGCGTCGCGCGCACGATCTTACGGCGCTGCACTGAGCAGTTGTAATGTTCCTGGCATGGAAAAAACACAACGTATTGATTCAGGCATGGCAGAACTGGGCCTGGGTATTCACGGTGAACCCGGTGTTGAAACAGTTCAGTTTGAAACAGCAAGCCAGATTTGCAATACCTTGCTCAGCGCTCTTTTCAACGACACCACTGATTCAAGTGCAGTTGTTTTATTAATAAACAATCTGGGCTCAACAACTCCACTTGAGATGCAGGCGATATTAAATATCATTGCATCCAGTGAATTCGCACCACGTATCTCCGGTATCATCGGGCCGGATCTGTTAATGACATCGCTGGATATGCACGGCTTTAGTCTGTCGACATTACCAGCAGACTCGACCTACCTTGAGGCATTAAAGGCAGACTGCGAGCCATCGGCATGGCCAGGCTGTACTGCCATTACTCCGATTGCAGTACAAGCATTGCCGGACGGCCTGACTCAGAGTGCATATCCGGCCAGTGCCAACGCCGCAATGCGAACTCTAATCACAAGTTGTTGCGATAGCTTCAGCGCCATGGAAACCGACCTTAATCTGCTTGATGCAAAAACCGGTGATGGCGATACCGGCTCTACCGTGGCACAGGGCGCGCGCAGTCTACAGAACGACTTAGATCAATTGCCACTTGATGATCAAACACTTCTGTTACGCGCAATCAGCGATCAACTTGCCACATCAATGGGAGGATCAAGCGGAGTACTACTGGCGATTCTGTTTTCCGCCGCCGCTGATGCCTGCGATAAAGGCCAGAGCGGTGTTCACGCACTCAGAGCCGGGGTGGAAAAAATGATGGAATACGGTGGTGCTGAAGTTGGCCATCGAACCATGGTTGACGCTCTGGTACCTGCACTTGATGCACTGTGTGCAGGTGGTTCACTGCAAGATGCGGCCAGCGCTGCACGCGCTGGTGCCGACAGCACACAAGCAATGACCCGGGCACGTTCTGGTCGCTCCGCTTATGTGCCTGAAGCCTCGCTTTCGGGAGTCACTGACCCCGGCGCCGAGGGCGTGGCAAGAGTTTTCGAATCTCTTGCAGATCAATAAAGCATCACAAGAGTGAGTAGCACCGTGAGAGCAGCAGCTACCTGCAAATCCACAGATCAAAGATCAAAGATCAAAGATCAAAGATCATCTGAAAAACTATTTTATGCGCAGATCTGCCCAAACTGTTAGATGATCTGACTGCAGCCCCTTCACCTTCTCCATGGTATTTACTGTCAGCTTGTCATTAAACACAATATGATCAATTGGAATCTGCAACGCCGTAACCTGTGCTGGCCAGGTTGGCAGGATACCGATACCGCGCCGGCTATGATCAAAACCACCTGACTCTAAAAAACGCTTGAAATGTGCAGACCACAGAGTGATATTCAGGTCTCCCATAATAACCACGGGGTCCGGGCTTGCAGCATATTGCTGTGCGATCTGCAATAGATTGCGGTTTCTTTCATGATACCAGGCCACTGAAGTGGGAGGCGGAGGATGGGCGCCAAAGATTTGCAACGAGTAATTGCCAAATGCTGCGACCGCCTCAATACTCGGTCGGGATGAAGTTTCCAGGCTCACTACTTTACTTTCAGTTAAAGGGAATTTGCTATACAACGCAATACCGAAAGGATGATCCAGAACCCTGGCAACTATATAGGGGTATTGATCAAGCGCGACCGATAATTCAGATGCCCACGCGGGGGTGTATTCCTGAAAAACAATCAGATCGGGATCAATCTCGCGAATACGATTAATGTGGTTAACATAATCATTATTTGATGAAAACAGATTACTGGTCATCACCCTGACAGCAGGGCCTTCCACTGATTCGGAAGCAATAGACGGATACAATGATACTGCAACAGTGACGACGTGAAGTGACAGACATGCCGCCACTATAAACGCGACCAAAAAACGACGATACCAAAGGGCTAACAATAATACAGGCAGGATCAGCACAATATACTGAATACGAAAGTTGGACAGTAAATCGAAAAATAGCGCGTTCGCACTAAATACCGAAGTTGCACTGAGCAGACTACCCAGCAAGCCCAATGTTATTAAAGTGCTAAAGAATCCTGCAGGAGCACGTTTAATGGAAGCGTCTGATGTTGTCACAATGATTATTGCAATGTTGAGTGGAAAAAGGAAAGTATAACCTCACATGCCCCAATCGTCCGGCCTTTCAGGGAAGAAGAAATACTTCCTGGAAATTGAATAAGTGTTTCTGGCTCGCCGCAGCAGCCAGACAGGTATTAGAATAGACTTGTGTCTTATACGCTTGTGTTCAGCGCATCGCGCTACTCGAAAAATGCATCCATCTCCGCAAAGCCAATGGCCTGATCAGAGAATGCAAATGTTCCCGGATCCTGAATTTCAGCGGCGGCCCTCACGAACGCGCCAAATGCTGCGCGGGCCAGAGCTGAGCCAACACTAATTCGCTTCACACCGGCCTCTTGTAACTGCGCGACTGTAAAAGTAGTTCCCGCCATTCCCATCACAACATTCACAGGATTTTTAAGTGACGCGCAGACCTGAGTAATGGCTTCGATATCAGGCAAGCCCGGGGCATACAGTACATCGGCACCAACCGCTTCATAAGCCTGCAGCCGTTTGATGGTGTCATCAAGGTCGAAACGGCGCCAGCAATAGTTTTCGGCTCGCGCCGTTACAATAAAATTGTCCGACACCGAACGGCCAGCCTCGACAGCCGCCGCGATACGTTCCACCGAGTGGTTAAAATCATAGATGGGACGTTTTTTATCACGAGTATGATCTTCAATTGAACCACCGGCCAAACCCGTTTCAGCTGCTGCAAGAATGCAACTTGAAACATCGGCCGGAGATGCGCCGTAACCGTTTTCCAGATCAGCTGATACGGGAAGATCTGCCGAGCTGACCAGCAGTCGGCAATGATCCAGAGTCTGCGCTAACGAACCGGTACCCTCTGGAATTCCAAGCGCAAAGGACATACCGGCACTGGTTGTGGCAAGTGCCTCGAAGCCCTTGCTTGCCAAAATACGGCTGGTGCCAACATCCCAGGGATTCGGTATCACAAATACTTCATCGCGCTCGTGGAGTTCGCGAAAGCGGCTTCGTTTTTGTTCTGTCGTCAGCATATCAGTTCATTCCAGCAGTGCGGATCCAGTGTATGGCACAAACAAACTGCACAAATGCACGCATTAGTTGATCCCGTACACTAGCATATCAAGCAGGTAAGCGAAGTCACCATCGCGACTAACAACCTGTGCACTGCTGTTACACCCGTTAATACATGCAGATGCAATAATTCCATCTGCAATCGCTCGACATTCCGTTTTATTCCCTACCACGACAATGCTATGGTTTTGTCTCTCACTATAGAAGGACCGGCATGCAGGAAGAACCATTTACGCTTGCTACCAGCCATGGAAAACTGAACGCCACTTTGCTACGCCCTGCCAATCCCACCCATGCCCTGCTACTAGCACACGGTGCCGGAGCTGACCATCGTCACAGTCATATGGCATCGCTGGCAGGTGCGTTTCAATCGGTCGGCATTGCAACCTTTCGATTTAACTTCCCCTTTAAACAAGCGGGTAAATCACGTGTTGATTCGAAGCCGGTTGCAATTGACTGCATCATCGAAGCGGCGGCCACATTAAAGGAAATAGTCGCCCTGCCCTTGCTGGTCGGCGGTCATAGCTTCGGTGGTAGAATGGCGACTCATGCGGTAGCTGAGCGCGGACTGACATGTGATGCCATGTTGCTATGCTCCTTTCCTTTACACGCAGCAGGGAAACCCTCTATTGATCGTGCGGCACATCTGAAAAACATAGAACCGCCGATGCTTTTCCTGAATGGCAGCCGTGATAAATTATCTGACCAAACGCTGCTGAATCAGGAAGTAGAAAAGCTGGATAGTCGTCATCAGATACACTGGCTGGATACAGGCGATCACGCCTATAAAATTCTAAAGCGAACCAGAAAATCTACGGTCGATATTTACATTGAAGCGGCACAGGCGGCCAGAGACTTTATAGATATAAGTCGGCCATAGAAGCACTTTTGGTGCGATGTTGAAATCCAGTCAGAAGTCCCCGCGCTTTTACAACAAGTGCTCAACAAGTTGAATAGAATATGTATTATCAATAACAGAAAACGGATAACCACCATCGAACTGAAAGCTTTGATAATCTACCTGACCAACTAGTCGGTGACCGAGTTTCTGCACACACACAACTTGCGAAGCTCTTGAAGACAGCTCACCTATGACACCGGAAAATCCAAGCTCTGAAGCGCGATCGTGTAAGCTGTGCCGCAAAGCGGTGTAAATTCCCCGGCCACTGGCTGCAGGTGTAACGATCGCGATATCGACAAGGACCAATTGTTCCAGTGGTAGCGATAACTTCTGCAAGTGCTGTTTTTCAAGCTGCCTGAGAATGGCTTTTATTGCTTGTATGGATTTGGGCGTATTAAGGTTTGGTGCTTCACAGGGTTGAAACTGCCCTGCGAGCAGGCAGCCTGTAATTTCACCACTGGCCTGATCTACCGCCACCAATGACATTTTCTCCGCTACCATGGAAAAAAAGGATTCTTCAAAGTAATCAGAAAATTCCTCAGAACCAACATCGACTGCCCGGTGCAACTCACTGCCGCGAACAAACTCCCGACAGACAAAATCAAATACATCACTGGCAGTCACCTGCTGGATCAGTGAAATTGTAGTCATGGACGGAACTCCTAAAAAAATCAGATGCAGATTTCAAACTGACAGCCTGACCACTGCCTGATACATTAAACCTATGCTAACCCCTGATGTTGCATAAAATTCCGGCTCAGAACCGCTGCGCTGCCTCTATAGCAGC
>CAZNOB010000162.1:0-11522 GCA_964574535.1 uncultured Granulosicoccaceae bacterium
AGGTGGCCTACGACTACCTGTATGGCGACTGGCTACCAAAGTCCGGTTCGGAACCGGCCGATGCACCCCCCTATGAAATATATTTGAACAGTCCGGCCGATACCGCTGAGGCAGATCTGCTAACAGATATCATTTTGCCGCTCGCCAGTTAACAAATTGCACCGGGCTGCCGGCGCACTGGTATTTAACTAAACAGAGTCGGGTTCGACAGTGATCAACCCGACTCTTTACATGCCATTTTCGCGAGGATCTAAATTGCACCTGGCATGAACAATAAAGCCAACAGGTGCAGGAAATATCTACCCTCCTTACTGATTGGACAGCCACAGCGCTTATACATCAGAAGCGCCACGCCATCATTTTCATCAGGCATAAATAAGCAATAAATTAACAAACCCACTGCCCGGTCGAGGGGATTGTTAAATACTATTACTCCAACTGAATAACAGCAAAGACTGGTCTGACGATTGCTGAACGTTCTGCGAATGTTGTAAATGCGTAAATTGCTGTCACCGGCCTTTGTTTCTGTCGGCTCTGGCAGTTCGTTCATTTCAGTGGAAAAGGAGGTTCTACAAAATGTGGGCTTCCTATGTCAAACACTTTCTCGACCAAAGGCCGGAACAGAACGTCAGCGCTAACGTTCCGCTGGTATCTTGCAGCATTGGCATTAATACTACCAGTGGTAGTAACGGCGGCACCTGTTGCTGTTGACGATACTATTCTCGTCCCGTCTAACACAGCAATATTTGCCAATGATCTTGCCGCAAACGACACAAGCCTGCCAACTGACACTTATACAATAACAACACCACCGTCACATGGCTCCGCCACGCTCTCGGCAATCGGACTACTCGACTACACACCCAATATCGGCTTCGCCAGTCTTGACACGCTGACATACTCGATTGATGACGGCGCTGGCGGAATAGCTACGGCCACAGTTACTTTTGAAGTGGTTCTTACAAGTGACTTTCTAACACCAGCCAGTAACTTTATTGTCGGACAGGAAGATACACCAACCCCGTTAAATCTGTCGGTTGACCCCAGCCTGGAATTTGGCGGCACGCTGCAGGACATCATTGGCGTCGATGCATTGTATCGCGATGAAAATGGCAGTGGCACAGCAGTTGTCTCGACTATTCCATCCGGGTCAACCGGGATCAACATTACCGGCTTCGCAACACGTAACGTCGGGACAAATCGGAATGACGTACAAAATGACGACTACGAACTGCTATCTGTAACAGTCGACTTGCGTGAAGGCACTTATAGCGGCCGTCTCACTTATAGTATCTCCCCACATCTTAACAACGGAACCATCGATCAGTATACCTGGTTGAATGTTCCCCTGGGGCAGTCGGTATTGACCGACACCAGTTTCGTCAGCGGCAACTGGACTGGTGCCGCGGATCTGCTTGTCGAGCTGGTCGCCGGGCAGCTCCATATTACCGAGACCATTCCACTGCAGATCGCCTATCACCTACAGTACATGACAGCGGATGGTGACAGCACAGACTTTGTCAGTGGCTCAGGCGATGTGCAGAGCCCGGGGCAGTCTGTATCCACTTTTGTGATACCGGCGGCGCTTGAACCGACCGATGGCTCCAAGCACGGGTATCTGGTACTGACTGGTAACAGTGCTGCAAACGGATCTCACTTTGCAGAAGAACACAAGGGATTCAGCCGACTGGTTATAGATCTGGAAGCAGACTCGGTCTCAGGTGTTATTGCATCTGAACGTGGAGAGCTTGATTCAAGGGTGACCACCTGGGCTTTTCTGGATTACCCGCTAATCGACTTAAGGGATACACCGGCAGCAACTCCAGTAGCTATAACCGAAAGCACCGCGACTCGCGTTGGCGACGACGCTGCCTCAGTCGCCGGCATTGAAGATGACCCTACCATCTATATCGATCCATCGGGCGACTTGATAGTCGAACGTGAAAGCGGTCATGCGGCAGCATTTACCACCATGTTCACGAGTGAAAACTACAGTCGAACCGGGCTGAGTTCAATCGCAAGCTTTGTCGGGGTTGAAAGTGACACTACCCTTTTTGATTCGAACCCACCGGACGGAGTAGACAGCAACGGTAAGCCAGTCAACATCCAGACCTTTCCGGTACCGGCAAGCTCATCGATCGGTATTGTTCAGATGTCATGGCAAACGATTGGCGGTAGCGCGACCAATGAAAATGTGGGTTACGGCTTCGCTGTGATTGACCTTAACAAAAACACAAGTGCCGGATCGATCACTTTTTCAAGAACTACAACCCCGGACCTCGTTGCCTGGCAAAGTGTACCGTTAGGCACAACCATGTTCGGTGCGACCGACGGCGGCATTCCACTATTCCAAAGTAACAAAGCAGCCGGTGCCTTCACTGATGACTACGGTGAAACCGCACGATTTACATTGGTAGACAACGCAGACGGAACACGCACACTGGAATTTACTGCCAGCTCTAATGCAGGTACGGGTGCATTTGCAGACTACATCGGCACAACCCAGGTTTCCTGGTTAGGCAGCGAGCCTTTCAGTATCGATGGTTTGCCGGCAACAGGCCTGTTTTCTCATGGCTCACCTACCGACAATGGAGAATGGGAAGTCGATTTTTCAGACATACCACTACTAACTCTTTCTGCAGGCGAACATGCTACCGGTGAGCTGGCACTTGAGATGTTGCTTTCCTCAACAGGTGAACTCGACAAAGTTTTTATTCACGTAGAACCTGTTGTAGACGCCCCAACATTGACGGCAAACGATGTTGTTGCCTACCTTGCTAATCCGGTCAACACAGGCATCAGTGTCATTGACTCAGCAGATGTTGACGGCTCCGAGACACAAATACAAACGCTGACACTTACGGGAGTGCCCACCACCGTTACATTGGCTTCCAGTACCGGAACAGTCAGTGACTTTGGTGGCGGTAACTGGCAAGTCGACAGAGCAGCCCTTGCAGGCCTGACAGCAACAGGTACCACTGCTACAGTGGCCACAATCACAGTCAGTGGCACCAACACCGATACAGATGACCTCGACGGCGACACAGTTAGAGAAGACAGCAACAACGGCGCCGGGGTCGATGAACTCGATACTGCAACCTACCACGGAACATTCGATTTAACCATACGTGAAGTACCAACGGTGATGTCACAACTTGCCAATACAGGTACACCTGTTATCAGTGGTACTGCCAATACCGCTGGTGATGAAACACTATCTGTCTCAGTTAACGGTATTACCTACGTGGCGGGTGATGGCAATCTGGTCGACAACAACGACGGCACCTGGGATCTGACAGTCCCGGCTGCAAATACTATTGCAGATGGCAGCTATAGCGTGACCGCAACACTGGCTCACCTCAATGGTGCAGACGGAACAGACACCACCATTGATGAACTGATCATCGACTCATCTCCTCCAGCGGTACCGGGTGTTATACCGTTAAGCACAAGTGATGCAACGCCCGCACTGTCAGGCACTGCAACTGTTGCCGCTGGCGAAACGCTAACCGTAACCGTTGACGGCATTACCTACACAGCCGGAGACGGGAACCTTATAGATATCGCAGATGGCACCTGGATGCTGTCTATCACCACACCATTGTCAGAAGCTACCTATGAAGTCACAGCCGCAGTCACTGATGCAGCGGGCAATAGCTCCATCGATACAACAGTTGGTGAACTGATTGTACAAGCCATCCCTCTGTCAACCCCAACAGTGGTGCCTTTGACTACCAGCAATACCACACCGACTATCACTGGCGCAGCTGTGATTGGACCCGGAGACACCCTCACAGTTAACGTTGCCGGTATAACTTATACTGCTGGCGACGGCAACCTGACCTATAACAGCAGCGGCTCGTGGAGCTTAAGCATACCGACAGCACTGACAGATAACACTTATGAAGTAATCGCCACAGTAACAGATGTGTTTGGCAATGCATTCCCCGATACCAGTAGTGATGAGCTGATTGTCGATACCACCACACCGGTTATTCCAACCGTTATCTCGCAAGCCACCAACAACACAACGCCAGTTATTTCTGGCTCAGCAACGGTAAATCTGGGTGAAAACCTGAGCATTCTTTTGGATGGCGTCACATACACCGAAGGTGACGGCAATCTAGTTAATAATGGTGATGGAAGCTGGGATTTAGCTATACCTGCACCTCTTCCGGAAGGGACTTATAGTGTTGTCGCTAAAGTCAGTGATGTAGCGGGTAACATCGCGACTGACACGACCAGCGATGAATTGATCATCGATACCACAGCACCAGCAATACCGACTGTTGTTTTTCAAACCACTAACAATACAACACCGATTGTGTCTGGTACAGCAACGCTTGAACCGGGTGAAACGCTGACTGTTTCAGTGGGTGGAATCACCTACACCGATGGTGACGGGAGTCTGCTTGAAAATGGTGACGGTACCTGGGACTTAAGCATTCCTGCTGCCCTTACTGACGGTAACTACAGTGTTACAGCTATAATCACTGATGAATCCGGCAATACAAGCCTAGACACCACGACACTGGAACTGACTGTTGATACCGCGGCACCGGTGACCCCGACAGTGGCAGCACAAAGCACAAACACCACCAGCCCGACAATCAGCGGTACGGCAACTGTTGCTCCGGGCGATACGCTAACAGTCACTGTAGATGGTGTAACTTATACTGCCGGTAATGGACACCTTACCGATAACGGCGACGGTACCTGGGTGCTTGCTATTCCGGTGCCACTGACAGAAGGCACCTACGATGTCATTGCTACTGTCACCGATCTGGCAGGCAATACCACCAGTGATAATACTGCCGGCGAGTTAATAATTGACTTAACTGCACCGATCGCACCCGGTGTAACCAGCCTGTCTACTACCGACACTACACCAGTGGTAGAAGGCACCGCCACCATTCAAACAGGTGAGACGCTCACGGTTGAAGTAGACGGTATTGTATACACAGCAGGTGACGGGAATCTGATCGACAATGGCGACGGCACATGGAATCTAACCATACCTGCGACTAACATTCTCGCAGAGAATCTATATCAGGTTATCGCCAGAGTGACTGATGCAGCAGGCAACAGTGCTTTTGATCCAGGGGTCGATGACCTACTAGTAGATCTGACCGCACCAATTACACCCGGTGTTACCAGCCTGACTACCAACGATACCACGCCGCTAATAGAAGGTACCGCAGTTATACTTCCGGGTGAGACCCTTATGGTAATGGTCAACGGTATTAGCTATACAGCAGGTGACGGTAACCTGGTCGACAACAGTGACGGCACATGGTCTCTCTCGGTTCCTACACCAACATTCGAGGGCTTGTATGATGTCACTGCAACTATTTTTGATAGCGCCGGCAACACCAGTACTGACCCAAGTTCAAGCGAATTACTGATAGACACAACGCCACCAATAGCCCCGACAGCTACTCCGCTATACACCAGCAACACAACGCCTGTTATATCCGGAACCGCCAATCCCGGCCCGGGAGAGACACTTACCGTCAACGTGGACGGCACTAGCTACACGGTCGGTGATGGCAATCTGATTGATAACGGTGACGGTAGCTGGGACTTGGCTTTTCCTGTGGCACTAGCAGAAGCGACTTATGAAGTTACCGTCTCTATTGCTGATGCCGCAGGCAATGTCAGTACCGATACCAGCACTGATGAACTGGTCATTGATATAACGGCACCACCGGTTCCAACGATCTTTGCACAGATTACCAACATCACTACACCAGTGATTTCAGGTACCACCTCGACAGCGCCAGGTGAAACACTGGCTGTCACAGTGAATGGTGTTAGCTACACTGAAGGAGACGCAAGTCTGCTGATCAATCCCGACGGTACATGGGAGTTAATGATTCCAACTGGCAACGCACTTGCTGACAGTACTTACGAGATTATTGCAACGGTAGTTGATCTGGCTGGTAACTTTGCTACCGACAACACTACCTCTGAATTAATCGTTGATACTATCCTGCCCACAGTACCGACTGTGGTATCACAAAACACCAGCAACACAACCCCGGTAATATCGGGCACTGCGACTGTTGTACCGGGTGAGGCGCTTACAGTCACAATTGACGGCGTAGTTTATACCGCAGGTGACGGTAATCTGGTCAACAACGGTGACGGTACATGGGACTTGACCCTGCCAGCTCCTTTGGCTGACAGCGCCTACCCGGTAACGGTGACTGTAACTGACTCAGCAGGCAACACCAGTGACGACATCACCACCGCTGAACTGGTTATAGATACCACTGCGCCTGCACTACCCACTGTTGTAACACAGGCAACCAGCAACACCTCTCCAACAGTCACAGGCACAGCAGCGACCGGTGCCGGTGAAATTTTAACTGTGATGCTAAACGGTTTCATTTACACCACAGCCAGCGGAAATTTGATTCACAACACCGACGGCACATGGCAGCTGAATGTACCGGTAGCATTGGCAGATAGCGTTTACGATATTATCGCCACGGTGACCGATTTAGCTGGCAATTCAACAGAGGATATCACAGCACTTGAATTAACCGTAGATACCACGCCACCAATTGCACCAACAGTATTGTTTCTGACAACCAACAACAGCACACCTGTTCTATCTGGCACAGCAACAATCAACACAACGGAGACGCTAACTGTATTGCTTAACGGAATAACCTACACAGCAGGCGATGGTTTTCTGGTAGACAATGGTGACGGCACATGGGATCTCAACGTTGCAACCGCACTGGCTGACGGCAACTATAATGTAGCGGCAACCATCACAGACACAGCGGGCAACGCAAGCAGTGATCTCACCACACTTGAATTGACTATTGATACAATTGCTCCTGCAATACCGACAGTCTCACCACAAATCACCAATTCCACCAGCCCGGTTATCACAGGTACTGCAACAGTGGCACCGGGCGATACTCTGACCGTCAGTATAGATGGCGTCACCTACACTGATGGTGACGGTTCTTTGCTAGACAACGGCGATGGCACATGGATACTAACAATTCCAGTAGCTCTGCCTGAAGGCACTTATGAAGTCATCGCCACAGTAACTGATCCTGCGGATAACACCACCGATGATACGACTACCGGTGAGCTTATCATTGACCTTACCGCGCCTATCGCACCGGGGGTGACCAGTCTGGCCACCACTGACACCACGCCGGTAATTGAAGGTACCGCAACGATCCAGCCTGGAGAAGTGCTAACCGTAGAAGTTGACGGAGTTATCTACACAGCAGGTGACGGCAATCTGATAGACAATGCCGATGGCACATGGACCCTGAACATTCCTGTAGCCAATGCAATGGCCGAAGACCTTTATCAAGTGGTTGCTACAGTCACCGACGCTGCCGGTAACAATGCACTCGATCCGGGTGTAGACGATTTACTCATTGACCTGACTGCACCTGTAACACCGGGTGTTACCAGCCTGACCACCAACAATACAACACCGGTACTCGAAGGTACCGCTGTAGTCGGCGTCGGGGAGATTCTTTCAGTATTTGTTAATCTTGTGAATTACAATGCGGGTGATGGCAATCTGACAGACAACGGGGATGGCACCTGGACGCTCTCCATTACAGAGCTGATCAACGAAGGATTATATGACGTCACTGCGACCATTACAGACACAGCAGGAAATATAAGTACAGATCCTAGTTCAGGTGAACTAATGATCGATACCACAGCACCGCAAACCCCAACAGTAACCCCTCTTTACACCAACAACACCAGTCCGGTTATCTCCGGTACAGCCAACGCAGGCCCGGGCGAAGCGCTCACCGTGGAGGTCGACAATATTATCTATACCAGCGGAGATGGAAATCTGCTGGACAATGGTGATGGAACATGGGATTTGTCAATTCCCGCTACACTAGCTGAAACAACCTTTGAAGTCATCACCTCAGTAAAGGATGCTGCCGGTAACGTAAACACTGACACCAGCACTGACGAACTGGTGATCGATATTACTGCCCCACTTGCACCCACTGTTAATACACTAACCACCAACAATACCACACCTGTAATTTCAGGAACTACGTCGACCATACCCGGTGAAACACTTACCGTCATAGTTAATGGAATTCCTTACTCCGATGCTGGCGGAAATCTGATAGTCAACGCAAATGGAACATGGGGTTTGACAATACCAGCCACCAACGCGCTGCCAGACAATACTTATGAAGTCATCGCAACGATCACAGATCTGGCTGACAACAGCACCACCGACGTCACCGCATCCGAATTAACTGTTGATACGGTTCCACCAGTGATACCCACGGTTGTATCGCAAAATACCAGCAACTCCACACCGGTATTGTCAGGTACTGCAACCGTTGCAGCTGGTGAAACACTAACGGTTACTGTTGACTTTGCGACTTATACCGCAGGAGACGGCAATCTGATTGACAACGGTGATGGCACATGGGACTTAACGCTGCCCGCAACACTGCTCGACAATACCTACCCGGTCACCGTTACTGTTCTGGATGCAGCAGGCAATAACAGCTCCGACATTACCAGCGCAGAACTGGTTATCGACACCATCCCGCCTGCGCTACCCACAGTGACTGCACTAACCACAAACAACACAACGCCAACAATTGCAGGCACAGCAACTGTCGCTCCGGGTGAAACACTGAGTGTCACTGTGGATGGAGTGACTTACCCGGAAGGCGATGGCAATCTGGTCGACAACGGTGATGGCACATGGACATTGACTATTCCTGCGATACTGGCCGAGGGGATCTATGATGTTATTGCCACGGTTACTGACGCAGCCGACAATACTACTGTTGATATGACAGCGGGTGAACTACTCATCGACATCACACCACCTGTTATCCCTGTTGTGGTTTCACAAATTACTAACAACACCACTCCTGTGATATCCGGTACCGCGACAGTTGCAGCCGGTGAAAGCCTGTCTGTGACCGTTGGTGGAATAACTTATACAGAAGTTGACGGTAATCTCATCATCAACAACGGCGACGACACCTGGGATCTGTCTATTCCTGTAGTACTTGCGGAAGCCAGCTACGAAGTTACCGCATCGGTTACCGATGCAGCGGGTAATGTGAGCACTGACATCAGCAATCTTGAACTGGTGATAGATATCACGGCTCCTGTAACCCCGGCAATCAACCCGCAAATCACCAACAACACAACACCGCTAATCTCCGGCACTACTTCAACGCTTGCCGGTGAAACACTGAGCATCACTATAAATCTGGAGACATACACAGAGGGTGACGGCAATCTGGTTGTGAATCCTGATGGCACCTGGGAATTAACTATTCCGACAGCCAACGCTCTGACTGACGGTAGCTATGAGGTCAGCGCCACCATTACCGATCAGGCTGGCAACGCTACTTCAGATACCACCGCAGCAGAACTCATTGTGGATACAAATCCACCAGTGGTACCAACGGTTGTCGCACAAAACACCAGCAACACCATGCCCGTGATATCCGGTACAGCTGTTGTCTCAGCCGGGGAGACACTAACAGTCACAGTTGACGGCATTACCTACACCGCAGGCGACGGCAATCTGGTTGACAATGGTGATGGCACATGGGATCTGACATTACCGGTGGCACTAACCGACAATGCCTACCCGATCACTGTGACAATTCTTGATGCGGCAGGCAATGTCAGTGAAGATAACACCACTGCAGAACTTGTTATCGATACCGTAGCACCTGTCATTCCCACTGTAACAGCACTAACTACCAACAACACAACGCCCGAAATTACGGGAACCGCAACCGTGGCTGCAGGAGAAATCCTTAGCGTTACCATAAACAATGTGACCTATACAGTCGAGGATGGCAATCTGCTTGACAATGGTGATGGAACCTGGACGCTAACGGTACCTGTCGCGCTGGCTGAAGGCATGTATGAAGTTGTGGCAACGGTTACTGATAGTGCAGGTAACACTACCAGCGATGTCACTGCGGGTGAGCTTACTATTGACACGACTGCACCGGTTATTCCAACCGTTTTATCGAAGACAACCAGCGATACCACTCCTGTCGTGTCCGGTACGGCAACAGTTCTTGCTGGTGAGACCCTGTCTGTGACTATTGATGGTGTCACCTACACGGCGGGGGACGGAAGCCTTATCGACAATGGCGATGGATCATGGGATCTTTCTATATCTGTTGCACTGGCAGAAAGTACTTTCGAAGTAAGCGTAACCGTGACTGATACAGCCGGTAACGTAAGCACCGACACCAGTAGCGATGAACTTGTGATAGACATCACCGCACCGCCTGTTCCCACAGTGAATCCACTGACCACCAGTAACACAACACCCGTGATCTTAGGCACTACTTCAACAGCGCAGGATGAAACACTGAGCATCGCCATCAACGGCGTGACCTACACTGCGGGCGACGGACACCTGGTAGTTAACCCTGATGGTACATGGGAGCTAGCTATTCCTGCAGCCAACGCACCGGCTGACGGTAACTATGAGGTCATCGCAACCATCATTGATCCTGCCGGCAACAGCAGCAATGACACCACAACATCTGAATTAACAATCGACACCAGCCCGCCCGCAGTACCGACCGTTATTTCACTATTCACCAGTAATGCTTCACCGGTTATTTCAGGTAAGGCAGTTATTGCAGCAGGTGAGTCACTCGCAGTCACTGTACAGGGTGTCACTTATACCGCAGGCGATGGCAATCTGATTGACAATGGCGATGGCACATGGGATCTAACTGTGCCGATAGTATTGCCAGACAATACTTATGCTGTGACAACCACCATTACTGATGCCGCTGGCAACACAAGCGACGATACCACCACTGCAGAGCTGGTGATCGATACCGTCGCACCAGCAGCTCCGACAGTTATGGCCCAAATCACCAACAATACATCACCTTTGATTACCGGCACAGCTACTGTTGCACCTGGTGAGATATTGAGCGTCACGGTAGACGGCATCTCCTATACGGCTGGTGACGGCAACCTGGTTGACAACGGCGATGGCACATGGGCACTCTCTATACCGCTGTCACTGTCAGAGGGAGCTTATGATATCACTGTCACAGTGACCGACCCCGCCGGTAACATCGCCAGTGACACTTCAATCGGCGAGCTCATCATCGATATAACCGCACCTGTGGCTCCCGGAGTAACCAGTCTGGTTACTGCCAATACAACACCTGTTATCGTAGGTACTGCAACCATCTCAGCCAACGAATTACTCACTGTTGAGGTCAATGGCGTCACCTATACCGCTGACGATGGCAATCTTGTTGACAATGGAGACGGTACATGGGCATTGACAATCCCCACCGGCAACACACTTGTTGAAAATCTATATCAGGTAACCGCTAAGGTTACCGACGCTGCCGGCAACAGCAGCAGTGACCCTGGCATTGATGACCTGCTTGTCGATCTGACCGCACCTGTAGCACCGGGTGTCACCAGTCTCACTACCAACGACACAACACCGGTAATCGAAGGAACGGCTATTGTTGGATCAG
>CAZNOB010000163.1:0-11273 GCA_964574535.1 uncultured Granulosicoccaceae bacterium
ATCACAGTGACGCCAGATGACGGCTTCTTTGGTGACATTAGCATCCCGTACACTACAGAAGATCAGGATGGTGCAATCAGTACTGCAACGCACGTAATCGAAGTGTCAAATGAACCGCCGGAGTTAGTGATCAGCAACCCGACTCCCGTTCCAGGTGAGCCACCGATAGCGGCCGCCAATGACAACGGCATTGTTGTTCCAGCTGTAGACGGAGAGCAACTGATCATTGATCTGGATGAGCACCTGGTCGACCCCGAAGGTGGCAAGTTGACCATTGTCTTTGACTCCTTACCGCCAGGTGCTTCGTTTGATCCACTAACTAATCAGCTAACGTTTGTCCCGTCAATTGATAACAATGGTGATACTGTCCTACCGATCACTGTGACTGACTCTGGTGGACGAGAAATTACACCCACGATCACAGTTCAACCAGTGAATCCGGCACCTGTCGCCAGTCCTGAAACTGTCACAACGCTACAGGGTATTGCGGTTGTTGTGGATTTGTTGGGAAATGACATAGATCCGGACAACGACCCCATCTCACTGCAGGGCACCCCGACGCTGCTCAATCCCTCAAACGGCAGCCTGGATCTGATTGGCGCCGACTGGATATTCACCCCAGCGCCCGACTTTATCGGTGAAGCTTCTATCGCTTACACGCTGGAAGATGCGGACGGATCGACTGCGACATCAACCCACACAGTACTAGTGGCTGGCGTTAGTTTTGCGAGACCACCAGTAGAAATACCAGAAGCGGTTCCCAGGCATGAACAAGCACCCGAGCCAAGAGTTCATGAGTCGCCTGGCTACAATCGCAACTATTATCGAATTCCAGGTGACACAGATCTGATTATTCTAAGTATGGCAGAAAACCTATCAGGTATTGATCCCGCTGCGGAATTGACGCCACATAGCCTGGAGGCCAATCCGTTGGCTGAAATGCCAGAAGGATCCACCGGGTATTCATCAGGAAAAGGGTATCGAGGTACTCACAGTGTTGATCCCACAGACGAGTGCGGTCGGTTCTTTATCGATACCATCGTTAATGATGAAATGCTGTCAATCATTACCCGCAGCACAATCAATCCAGACAAATCTGTCGGTGTAACCGGCTTCAGTGTCGCACTTGGCAATGGCGCGCCTTTGCCAGAGTGGATATCAATCATGGCGGATGGAGAATATGTGATTGATCGAACAGCTGATATACAGATGGTAACTTTGAATTTTACAGCACACCGTGCAGATGGAAGCACCCTGGTCAGAACAGTTGAAATCGACACACTGACCGGCGAGATCAGAGAAAAGGATGGTACCTCCGACGACTTCGGCACCAGGTTCTCAGACTTACTACAAACCCAACCAATCTCTTTAGAAACTACAGCAGAATCGTCTGAGCAATAGCTCATTTGTCTGAACATAAATCACATAACTATCTTAACAGTCGTGCTTCTAACCTGATGAAAAGACTGCTTCCTCAGGTAATTACAGGAATTAAATTGATGAAAAATATTACTGGGCTTCTATTTGCCGGTTTACTGGTGAGTGGCTGTACAATCTCACCTAGTCCCTTGACACTGGATCAGCTGTCAGAGAAACGTAGTACATTGCTACAAGAATTCACCGCCGATCAGGAGAAAGTTACACGGCCGATCAGCCTGTATGAAGCAATGGCTCGGGCTCTCAAGTATAACCTCGACTACAAAGTCGAGATTTTTGAAGAAGCATTGCGTAACAGCGAAAGCAGCCTTGCAAATCTTGAGATGCTGCCTGATCTGGTTTTCAATGCCGGTCTGAGCGACCGTGACAACTTCAGTGGCTCACGCTCCAGCGCGTTGCTGGGCAGTTCTACCGTCGGGGAACAATCACTGGTACCGTCAACTTCGTCAGATAGAGACCTTATTACCACCGACCTTCAATTCAGTTGGGATGTGCTCGACTTTGGTTTGTCGTATGTGAGAGCGCAGCAAAAAGCAGACGCTGCATTAATTGCAAATGAAAGAAAGCGAAAGATAGCAAATCGTATTATTGAAGACGTTAGAACTGCCTATTGGCGAGCAGTAAGTGCAGAAAGACTGGTCACCAAATTATCCAGCCTTGAAGGCGATATAGCCGATGCACTGACTGCAGCGGATGAGTCGTTTCGCAATAAGAGAACATCGCCAATGGCGGCGCTCACTTATAAGCGGGAACTACTGGACATTCAGCGAGAGATCCAGAACTTGCACAGTGAGCTGTTTACGGCAAAACGCCAGTTAGGTGCACTGATGAATCTGAGTCCATCAACGTCTTATTCGTTAGTCGTTCCCCCAAGAGCCACACAAGTAAGGGCGCTGGGCGTTAATACTGATGCAATGGTGCAGCTGGCATTGGTGAATCGACCAGAGATACGTGAAATCAGTTATGAGCAACGTATCAGTGAAAAGGAAGCAAACAGCGCTCTGCTACAGTTGCTGCCAAATCTAAGGTTATTTGGAGGCTTCAACTATAGCAGCAACGACTTTCTGTTCAATAACGAATGGGCATCCTGGGGAGCACAAACAAGCTGGAATGTTTTCGATGTATTCCGTTATAAAGCGAACAAGAATAGCAATCAAACGGAAGCAGAGCTACTGAGACAAAGATCATTGGCCCTCACAATGGCTGTAGTGACACAAGTGCACGTAAGCGCCAGCAGGTATGAAATAACAAAACAAAAGCTAGTCACAATGAGCGACTATCTCGACGTGTCACAGCGCATCATGAATCAGACTGATTCAGGTTATAAGGCACGAAAAGTGAGTTATCAGAATTATGTCAGAGAAAAAATGAACAGTATCGTAGCGGAAGCTCAGTACGATATAGCGCAGGCAGAACTTCAAAATGCATACGCAAACATCTACGCATCAGTTGGCCAGGATGCGCACGGTAATATCAATTTATCTACTTCCAATGTTGATGAATTGGCAAAACACCTGCAAAGACACTGGGGAATGCTCAGCCGCCAATTTCTCGCACAAAAATAGCGGCTTTAACTGACTCCCTGACACAGCGGATTACTAATATGAGCAAATCAAGCGTTTTTCACACACCCGACCTTCTACGGTCAGGTTTCGGAATATTGAGCCTTTTTTTACTAACAATGACTTCCGTTAGCGCGGAATCACCGGAGCCAGTGCGGGGCGTAGTCAAGTCAGTGCAGGAAGCTGTATTGAGTGCCGACCTGATTGCCAGGGTTACAGAAACACCGGTGATGGCCGGTGAGTCATTCTCCAGGGACGACATACTCCTGAAGTTTGACTGCGAAATCCAGCGGGCTGAATCAAAGGCAGCAAAAGCCGCCTACGCAGCCTCGAAAGCTGTTCATGGAAATAATATTGAGTTACAGCAGTATGGCGCGATTGGGGAATTCGACGTCAAGGTGTCAAAAGCAGAGATGCAAAGGGCATTGGCGCAGGCCGAGGCCATAGCTGCTCGCACCAAAGACTGTGAAATTCTTGCACCCTTTGACGGCAAGGTTGCCGAACTAGCGATCAATGCGTTTGAGACTCCAGGGCCAAACCAGCCACTTCTGAAAATTGTCAGTACAGACTCCTATGAGCTTCAGTTGATAGTGCCTTCTCACTGGCTTGCATGGATACGACCGGGTGGTACCTTTGCGTTTGTTGTTGATGAAACCGGTGTTCGGCATGAGGCAGAAGTCAAAAGGCTTGGTGCAGAAGTTGACGCGGTGAGTCGAACTGTTCCAGTAATTGCCGGCTTCACCAGTTTTCCTGCTCCTGTGCTACCAGGTATGAGCGGTACTGCCCACTTCCAGCGACCAGTAAACCAGGCGGCTGCCACAGAATGAATGTTCTAATGCAGTCGCGAAATTTTGACCAACAATTTCGCGCTATCTTATTAAGAAAGAACCACTATTCGCCTTTGTTGGTCAACTTATTTCACTCACTTTCTTCCGTGTTCCCAATGAACTTCACTCCTGGACAGCGAACCATCCCCTACCCGTTTCCGGCAACCGATACCAGCTACCCGGAACAGCAGGAGAAGACTTACCTTCGCACTGAACACTACCACCGATCGTACAAGACCAACCGGACATCAGGATGACTGATACGACGGCGGAAAAACCTGCTCGGACTGTTCGAACACGAGTCGCCAAAAAAAAGGCTGACAGACAACGAAATTCTAAACCCGGGGCGAAAAGAAGTCTCGCAACCGAGCTACTGGCTTTTGAATCCAAAGTCAGGTCTATAAAAGACGAACGCGAACTTAATTATCACTTGTGTAACTCAGCACGACGCGTTATTTCATTTAAACAGTGTTTCTATGGCAAAGTATCTAAAGGCGAAAAATTTACCCTACTGACTTCGTCCAGTGTCAGTATGGTTGATCGTAATACACTATTCAGTCGCTGGATTGAAAAAATCGTTCAACGACTGCTATCTGATGGCAATGTAAAACAGACTACATTCTCATTGCCGATGTACTGTGATGACAGCGATGAAGAGAAAGACACTTATCCCTATACCGAGTTTCTCTGGACACCGCAGATTCAAAAGGATCAGGTAGTCGGCGGCACCCTGATGACACGCAGGACACCCTGGAGAGACACGCACCGTGCGAGAGCAACTCGACTGGCCGAACTATACCTTCATGCCTCGGCTGCGATAAGAGGGCAAAAGACACTTAAACCGTCGCGAGTGTCGATTAAACCAGTCGTAGCAGGCGCATGCGTGCTTGCAGCAATACTGGGCTTTCTTCCAGTTTCTATCACAGCACTTGCGCCGGTTGAGGTTGTGCCTAAAGAACCTTTTGTACTCGCGGCTCCATTTGACGGGGTAGTCAGGGAAATTACAGCCACTCAGGGCAAAGCACTCAGCCCGGGGGATACGGTCATCATTTTTGATGACGTTCATTTGCTGAACGAGAAAAAACTCGCCGACCAGAGAACAGCTATAGCGGAGGCTCGATACCAGCAAGCCTCGCAGAGTGCAATCAACGATCACCTGGTAAAGCGTGAAATTGAAGTAGCTAAAGCTGAATACCAACTTGCCCTTGCAGAAAGTCAGTACGCGGACGAACTACTCGCGCAGGCGCGATTAACAGCTCCGGTTCCAGGAATCGCTATCTATTCAGACAAGAGTGACTGGGAAGGAAAACCGGTATCAGCCGGAGAGGCTATTGTCGCAGTGGCTGATCCCGCGAAAGTCCAGATGGAGATTAATCTGCCAGTAAAAGAAAGCATCGTGCTCACTGAAGGGGCTCGAATAAAAATCTTTCTGGACTCCGATCCATTGAGTCCACTCGATGCTACCCTGACTAAGGCAAGTTATCGCGCCCGGCCAGACACACGAGATATTCTCTCATACACTTTGACTGCCGAACTATCCGAGTCTGGCGCAGAATTGCCAAGAATTGGTGTACAGGGTACTGCGCAGGTGTTTAGTGACAAAGCCCCACTTGCCTACGTGTTGTTTCGCAGACCGATTACCGCGTTCCGGCAATACACAGGCTGGTAGCCGGAAGGGATAGGCAATGGCAGGTATCACTAACGAAACTGTCTTACCGGCACTTCGTACAGACCTACAGGTAAAGCCGGGTATCCGCGAGCTTGATGGCGCAAAGACCTGGACTATATTTGATCCAATACGGCATCTGTATTTCCAGATAGATGCCAGAAATCTGAAAATACTTAAGCATTGGTCCGGCCATCCTGCCGGTCATACTGCCGGAAATATCACCGAACAACTGACCGGATTATCAGTCACCCTGGATGAAATAGAAGAGCTATTGCGTTTTCTTTGGCAGAACGCGCTGACTGTGATGCCGCCTGCTGATGATCTTGACTACTATCTAAATAACAACAAAGCAAAAACCGGTAAACCGATTAAAAGATTGTTACACGGATACTTGTTTGTTCGTCTTCCTCTGGTGAGACCGAATCGCTTTTTGCAGAAAACCGAACCATTAACCAGAATATTCTTCACAAAAGGCTGGTGGACCTTCATTCTGATTTGCATAGTGGCAGGGTTATTTCTGACCTCGCGCCAGTGGGATCAGTTTACGCATACGTTCTCACATTTTTTCTCGTTACAAGGCCTGATCTACTACGCGATAGCGTTAGCCTTTGTTAAAGGCTTGCATGAACTTGGTCATGGATATGCAGCAACCCGGTACGGCTGCAGAATAGGCACCATGGGAGTTGCGTTAATCGTTTTGTTTCCCGTGCTATTTACAGACACCACTGATAGCTGGAAGCTGACCAGTCGAAAACAGCGATTGATAATCAGCGGTGCCGGTGTAGCTGTTGAGATCTCACTGGCAGCAATCGCCACTTTGCTATGGACATTTCTCGAAGACGGTCCTCTGCGAAGCACAGCGTTTTTTATCGCGACAACCAGCTGGACGCTAAGTCTTCTTATCAATCTCAATCCATTGATGCGTTTTGATGCGTATCATTTTTTGTCGGATGCACTGGGTGTGCAAAACCTTCAGTCCCGATCATTTGCGCTGGGTCGATGGAGCATGAGAGAATTATTTTTCGGACTGGGAGAAACACCTCCCGAGGCAATGCACACGCGAATCCGCAGAGGGCTAACCATATTTGCCTGGTGTACCTGGATCTATCGTTTTTTCCTTTTCCTGGGTATAGCGTTTCTTATACACAGCTTTTTACACCGACCGTTTGGGACGATTCTGGCGGGAATAGAAATTCTGTTTTTTATTGCGATACCAATTATGAATGAACTTAAACAATGGTGGATTCGAAAATCCGAAATAGCCACCAGCTTTTCAAGCTGGATCTCTGCTTCAGTTGTCGCAACACTGCTATTGGCTTTCCTGATACCCTGGCAAAGTACAATCAGAATGCCAGCGGTGATTGAAGCGTCAGAGCAATTCCAGTTCTACGCCCCGGCAGTTGGCAAAGTGGCACAGTTACATGTTGAACCCGGTGACTCTATAAAGCAAGGCGATACTCTGGTCAGTCTCGATTCGGCCAATATTGACAATCAGATAGTTGCAGCCCTTCGACGCATTGATCTTATCGGTGCCTTGCTTAATCGGATTGCTGCAGATTCCGCTGATCGGGAACGGAAGATTGTTCTTGAGACCGAACTTAAACAATGGCAAGAAGAATTATCCGGCCTTCAAAAAGAAAAGAGTCAGCTGCAAATTAAAGCTCCATTCGATGGCGTAATTGCAGAACTCGAATCTCAATTGCATCAAGGCAGATGGGTTGGAGAGAACACCAGACTGGGAACACTCGTATCGCAGGAAGGAAGTAGAATCCGTGGTTATGTAACAGCGTCTGACCTGGGCAGAATACATGAAGGCACGCAGGCGGTCTTCATTCCTGATTTACCAGAGCAAAAGCGTGCGTCAGGCGTGATAAGCGTTGTCGATACCGCTAACGCTGAAACTCTGACCATTCCAGATCTCACATCACACTACGATGGACCGATTGCTGTCAATAAGGTAGACAATGAACTGGAACCTTTAAAATCCTGGTATCACATAAGTGTCGCAGTTGACAACGACAGTGAGGCTGTATCAACAGCGGTACGCGGTACTTTGCTTGCCGAAGGAACACGGGAAAGCCTGGCATTACGATTCTGGCGCAGAGCGGTTCATGTGGTACTTAGAGAAGTTGTGATTTAGAAGCGCACACTTTTGCCAGCGGTTTACTTTCAGGACATACCTGCCGAGAGCTTTGTTTTTGAAAAGACCAGAAACGGCTTTCGGGCCCTACAAAAGACAACTTGGCAGCTGGGGGGATAAACTGCACCGTAATAATCAGGGCCAAACGATAGAAACCGAAGGGACCACAAGCGCCGGTCGCAAGTGCCCTTCTGCGAAGGGCCCGCCGCCTCAAGCTACCCCTGCACAGTGGTAAAACAGTTATGCATAAAAAAGCCCCGGGACGGGGTTACATACCCGGGGCTGGCATTTTACATTTGTTTGAAAGATTTACTTTTTAATGAAGCCTTTTGCCATGTCTAACAAACCATCAGCCCCACCGCCAGTAAGTGATTCCATCAGATTGCCACCGGAGCTCGCCTTATCAAGCAAGCCGGGCAATATATCTTTTAACTGCGACGCTGCGGTATCTGAATCAACACCAAGCTTATTGGCAACGTTTGAGAGTCCTTCTTCACCAAACGCGGATTTAACCTGATCTTCTGACATTTCTGCGTTTTCGCCGTCGCCCAAAAAGGACTCGAGCTGGTCGCCCAGGCCACCGGCTTTCATTTTTTCCATGATACCGCCTAAATCAAGGCCTTCCCCACTGGTTAAACCAGACAGCGCTTCCATCATGCCGCCAGCGTTGTCACCGAGTTTGTCGCCAAGCAGTTGCTGGCCCATTTTAAGTAAATCCACGATACATCCTCTAAAAAGTAAAATTGAAAAGGGATACTAACTTCCCAGTATGGTGTGTATACGCTATATATTCAAGCTGTGGAATCGGTTCGTCAGATTCAAAAAAATTTGCAATGGAAAGGATGCTTGCCCTGTTAAATTATGTTACTTCGATCAGTCCCTGACCCACGCACGCGATGTTGACAAATGCAATGGTTTCTCTGAAAAAAGTTGTGCCTCCGTCTCTTTAGATTAACTCCCAACAACCATCGCAATTAAGTGAAGGTTATTCGATAAGCTGTACGTCTAACCGCAAATCAACTCTAATCGTCCAGGAAGCGCTCGGTTGCCCACCCTCCCCTTAACAGACACCAATTTTACCAAGCTAGTCTAGTGCCCATCTATTAACACCATATAAGAGGGATTATCCTTCCCCGTGCTTGCAACAAGACTGGTAACATCTGAATCAAAAACTCGCTGATTCAAAATCAAGGGACAAGCCAGATGTAGCAAGAAGAGCTTCTCCACTGATAGTGATACCGTTATCAGGGTTACAATTTTTATCATGTGACTGTAGACGGCGGGCAATATTAACAACACTGGTATCGTTTATGTTTGTCACTCCAGTCATTTCGAGAGGCGTTCGAATTTGTGTAGCCGTCACAGCGAGATACTCCGCCCCCCAAACCAAAGACAATGGTTCCAACCGCAAGGTAAGAATATTCGCCATTGGCATTGGTCGTGCCACTTTGCGAGGCCGTTCTGCAAGATACCCCTTCTAAAGGGCTATCAAAACGATTTTACGATTGCTCTTTTCCTGAACTACATATCTGCTAAAGGGAATATCCTGCCCTTCAGGATTATGCCGGTTGTTTGATTTTCCGTTGATGTCGACGGCAATGATTAACTGGATCTGGCAGGCGCAACTGCTCGGTATTCAGTGCGAGCGCCGTGAGCCACACGTATCCATCCGAAGATGGCAGGTTGTGTGAGCAACCTTGCTTCTGACACGAGGGCGACGGCTAACAGCTCCCAACTGCAACAGTTTTCGGTTTACTGTGTCGCCGAGTTTTCACTGCGGGTGTCGTTAGAAACAGCCGGATCTATTTCTAACGACGAGATGCTAACTGTCTCAAACTCTTTGAAATTATCAATAACTACTATAGACTGATGACTCGCTGACACTGCGGGCCTTTTTAGTTACGGCTACAAATCATGATGGCTAGATCACCCAGAACTCTACTTTTCTTACTTCTTCTCGGATATGTCGGGCATGCAATCAGCGGTAACACACCGACTGAAGATGACGTTTCGACAGCAGACGCCGCGACAACGGGGAATATTAAGGCAGGAGAAGAGAGATACAACAAGTCCTGCATCAACTGTCATGGGGCTGCGGGTAAAGGGGTAGCCAGTTATCCAAAAGTATCCGGCAAGGATATTTCGTATACGAAATCAAAGTTGGAAACTTACAGAGACGGGATCAAGATCGGCCCCAACTCTTCCTTGATGATCATGATGGCAAAGCCATTAACAGATGAAGAAATCGCAGATTTAGCGGCATATCTAAAGGATGCAACATCCTGATGTAATATTTTTGATCACACCCGGAGGAAACAGGAATGACAAGATACTCGAAGACTACGATCTTTGCGTCTGCACTCGTATTGATCGGTTTAAACTCTTCTGCGCATGCACAAGACAATGGAAAGGGCATGAACGTCCCGTTCATCGAGACGACGGAGTTTATGACCGGACTTGAAAATCCCTGGGATATGGCTTTCCTGCCAGACGGAACAATGTTCTATACCGAAAAGTGCAAAGGCCTCTCAGTACGAGAAACATCCGGTGATGTAAATGCACTCTATGGAGTCAAGGGATCAAGCGGCTACCCCGATACCGGAGATGATCTATTCTGTGACGGTCAAGCCGGTGTGTTGGGTGTAGTTGCTGATGCGAACTTTTCGGACAATCGCACGCTTTACCTTTATTCCTCATCTACCAAATATTATGGGGATGGGTGTAAAACCAATTTTGAAAAATGTGACGGTAACATAGTCATGAAATTCAAGGTCAGTGATGACCTCAAGAGCGTTTCTGATCGCACAGATATTGTCACGGATATTCAATATAAACCGTTCGAGTCAGATCAACCCTTCGGTGGACCCGGCGCTCACAACGGTGGCCGATTACGCATTGGCCCGGACGGCTATCTGTGGGTAACGGGTGGCGATCGGCACAGAGGAACTTGCCCTCAGGACGGCCAATTGCTGTGCGGTAAAATACTCAGGATAGATGGCGACGGTAACGCACACCCTGACAACAATCCTCCTGAAGGTTTTGACAAGCGTATCTATACGTACGGGCATAGAAATGTGCAAGGTATAGATTTTCGTCCAAGTGATGGCAGAGCGTTTACCGCAGAACACGGACCATGGCACAGCGATGAAATTACCGCATTGGTCAACGGGGGGAATGCCGGTTGGGATCCTGCAGAAAACACCGGTGGAAGAGGCGAATGCCCGGACAAATACTGCGGCTATGAGCCTAATCAAATGGATGCCATGGACCCTGCTATTCGTGCCTCCTATACTCCCATGAGCGACACTCGCTTTGAAGATCTGATGCCGCCTTCCTGGAATAACCATGGCTTTTCACAAGGTACCAGCTCAGCAGCATTTCTGACAGGTAGCAATTGGGGCATCTACGAGGGACGTTTAGCCGCAGGCATCATGGGGATAGGTTTTGGTAATACTCCCCCGGGATCGCGTATTGACGTATACGATCTCGCTGATGATGGCTTATCTATCAAAGGCGCAATCATATTGCCGACCGGAATCACGACTAGATATCGCGGCCTGGTAATTGGGCCGGAGAATGCGTTGTACGCCACCGTAGATGACGGAATAATATACAAAATTTCCGCCACCCCTCAGCAC
>CAZNOB010000164.1:0-11269 GCA_964574535.1 uncultured Granulosicoccaceae bacterium
TCTCAGCGCGCTCGGCCAACGCCTTGCGATCGATCTTGCCATTCTGAGTCAACGGCAACGACGGCAGTACCTCTATCGAAACCGGCAACATATACTCCGGCAAATGCAGGGCCAGACCTGCTCTTAGCCCATCGACGTTGAGGTGTTGGATACCTTCAATTGCTGAGACAAAGCCGACAAGCGTACGCCTGCCGAAATCGTTGTCGCGAATTACCACACCGGCTTGATGGACGCTCGGATGCAACCTGAGACCGGCCTCTATCTCTCCTAATTCGATCCGATAGCCGCGAATTTTGACTTGATCGTCTTCGCGACCCTTGAATATTAACTGACCTTCATCCCCGAAAACACCTCGGTCACCGGTTCGATAAAGACGTTCACCGGGTTGTCCATAAGGATGAGCGACAAATCGTTCTGCTGTGAGCCCCGGACGTGCAAGATAACCGCGAGATAAACCGGGACCGGCAACGTAAATTGCTCCGATTTTGCCCTTCGCACAATGCTTCATCCGCTCATCGAGAATGAATACATTCAGGTCATGCAAAGCTTCACCAATCGAGTTCGGATCAGCAGTTTCAGTCATGCCCGGTGATAAATTTAAATGGGTCACATGAACGCAAGTCTCAGTGATTCCATACATGTTAACGAGACGAGGGCCGTGATGGCCATTGCGTTCATACCAAACTCGCAGGCTCCTCAGATCAATACTCTCACCACCCAATACGATTGTGCGCAGCGAAAGATGCTGTACATCATTTTCGCTCGCGATTTCTGCTTCAAGAGCCTGGAATACGCTCGGCGTGAGATTTAAAACAGTAATCTGCTCTTTTGCCAAGAATGAATAAAAGCCAGCGATATCTCTGCGTAGGACATCAGATACAACCACGAGTCTTCCACCGTGGAGAAGAGCACCCCACATCTCCCATACCGAGAAGTCAAAGTTGAATGCATGAAACAGTGACCAGGTGTCCGACGCTCCAAATTCGAATTGAGCTTTTGTCGTTTCGAACAGGCGCACCACCTGATGATGAGTCACTAACACGCCTTTGGGACGGCCGGTCGAACCCGACGTATAGATCACATACGCTGTGTTGCCAGGTCGTAGTATGCGGGCTCGGTCTGCAACTGTGGGGGAAAATGTAGGCCTGGCTCTAAGATCACGCGCTAGTTCGGGTGAATCCAAAAACTGCGTTCCGTCAGGAAGCAATGGAGCAGACTCCAGTGTTGCATACACCGTCTTTGCACCACTGTCCTGAAGAATGAAGGCCAGGCGTTCCGGCGCTGTAGAAATATCGAGTGGTAGGTAGGCAGCACCTGCCTTCAAAACGCCGAGAATCGCGGCTACCATCTCAACACCCCGGGGCAAAGCCAGAGCCACCAAATCCTCTGGGCCGATTTCCTGCGCGATGAGGCGCCATGCCAACCGGTTTGCTATTGAATCCAGTTCTGAATAGGTTAGAGCTTGCTCAGCAAATCTCACTGCGCAAGCATGAGGGTTTTGCTTCACCTGACTTTCGAATAATTCAGGTAGCGTTATATCCGAACTGTGAAGGAGTTTTCGGCCAGTACTTTCATCAGAAAATTCATGCGGCTTCTTCGACTTTGAATCAAAGATATTCATTGCAGCGTCTCAAACTAAAACACGTTGAGCACAACCAAAGAATGAAAGTCTGCAGCGCTCGAAATCGCTATAAAACAAGCGAAAACTAGTTGCGTAGCTAGTAAGTGTTGCAGGTTGCGAATTTTTGCGAAGACAACTTTTAAACATCGTAGTGCTCAACTAATCTCTGGTTTAGTTAGTAGCGTATGGACTACTTGAATCGAACATGACGAAGCCATGAGGTTTCTGATTGCCTGGGTGCGGTGCAACTCCCATTTCGATATCAAAAATCTGTGACAAAGTATCGGCCTTCATGATTGTTTCGGGTGGACCTTCTACTACTACGGATCCCGATTTAAGCGCGACGATATGATCACAGAATTGAGCCGCAAGGTTGATATCATGCAAGATAACGATCGCAGCAAGACACCGCTCTTCGCAGAGCTGCTTTAGAAGGTTTAGAGCTCCGTGTTGGTGCCTCATATCAAGTGCTGAAAGAGGTTCGTCTAAAAGCAATAGCTGCGCATTCTGGGCGACTAGCATGGCCAACCAGCATCGTTGACGCTCTCCTCCCGACAAGGTATCCACGACTCTGTTGGCAAAGTTAAGTGTTCCCGTGATGTGCATTGCTCCTTCAATTTTTTCTTCATCTTCTTTGCTGAAGCGCCCAAGCGCACCATGCCAGGGATACCGGCCAATAGATACAAGCTCACGTACTGTCATGCCGGGTGCCGATGGCACGGATTGAGGTAGATACGCGACCTCTTTGGCGAATGCTCGTGCAGAAAAATCGGATAAGTTTTTCCCCCCCAGCTTTACCTCGCCGCTAGTTGGATTGTTTTGCCGAGCAATAACGCGCATAAGCGTTGATTTGCCTGATCCGTTTTGTCCAACTAAGCCAGTTAAACCATTGCAAGAAAAATTGCAGGTTACATCGCGTAAGAGATAGGAGTCGTCGATAACAACGTCGACGCCTGTCAAGTTTAATGTGGGCTCGAATTCTTTCATGACTTTGTCATCCGCTGTCGCAATAGAATCAAAAGAAACGGGCCACTGACCAGTGCAGCCGTAACACCGGTTGGGAGTCCTATGGGAAAGGCCACCGTCCGTGCGGCTAAATCAGCTACAGCCATCAAAGCAGCGCCCACAAGCATACTTGCCAAAATTGCATCTGATGCTTTGATAATTCCAATGGCATTGACGATCGTAGGCGCCATTAAGCCGATGAAGGTGAGCGGTCCGACGATGGGTGTTGCCGCTGCAGTCATCAATGCTGCGATCGCCAAAAGTGCGAATCTCGCTCCCCGTGTTGGCACGCCCAAACTTTTGGATACGGTGACTCCAAGAGGCAAAATATCAAGCCATCGGAACACCAAAAAGGTCGGCCCGATAAGTGTGACGGCAATGATGACAGCATAGGTCGCTTCGGATGCAGTGGTACCGCCCATCGAACCTGAGAGCCAGCCAAGTAGCATAAAAGCATTTGGATCTCCGGTAGCTGAAAGAACACCAACCACGGCGTCGATCATTGCGGTAAGGGCGATACCAGCGAGTAATACTCGTTCGGGGGAAAAACCCGAATTTCGAGAGAAGCCGAGGATAAGAGCCAAGACGGCGATGCCGCCGAGCGTTCCAACTACATATTGCGCACCTATATTTAAGTTACCGAAGAAAAATAAGGTGATGGCAACGGCCAAGATCGCACCAGCACTAATCCCAAGAATCTCCGGACTAGCCATGGGATTGCCTGTCATGCGCTGCAGGATCAGTCCAGCGACCGATAACATCGTTCCAGCAGCACAAGCAGCTGCCCATCGAGGTAAGCGCCAGGGCAACACGGCCTCCGCTGTAGCGAACTCCATGAGTTGCCAAGCACCATCGACTCCGCGCCCGATAAACAGTGTGAAGATTGTCAGGACTATCACGCAAAACCCCAGGGCCCATATTGTCCAGCCAGGCAATGTCAGGCGTCGAGTAATTGAGCCTTGCAGGGTTGGTGGGGGCGTTAGGAAACGTAATTTTGGGAGTAGCACCAACAGTAACGGTGAGCCTAAAAGTGCCATGACCGCACCAGTTGGCAAAAATGCACTAGAGGGTACGTCAAGAAGTTGCAGACCCGCATCCGTGATCAGTAGTAAGAGACCACCTATAACAGCTGACCAAAGCAACCTTGTGCGAAAACGGCGAGCGCCAGACAGTCGAGCGATCAAAGGAGCACACAGACCAACGAAACCGATAACACCCACGGATGCTGTTACGAAAGCAGCGATGGCGGAGGCAACGCATATCGCAAAAAGTCTAATAGCAGTAACATTGATACCGACAGCTTGGGTGGAACTATCTCCAATCTCGATCACCTCGAGCGGCCGCAACAACCAGATCAAAGGTATTGAAGTCAGTAGTAATTTGATAAGGAGATCGTGCAACGGCGTCCATCCAATGACGCTCAGTGAGCCGCTACCCCAGATGAAAAGACTAACGAGATAGCGGTCGTGCGCCAAAGTGATCACCACGGCGAGTGCTCCGCAGTAGAGGCTGACAATAAGACCGGTAAGGATCAAGTTAAGTGCGGAAAAACCACGACCACGGGAAATTGCAAAAACTAAAGCCACAGCTGCCAAGCTGCCAGCAAGCGCAACCAGGTCTCGGCCAAGTCCCAAGAGCGATGGAGAAAATGCACCTCCCACTGCCAACGCTAACCTTGCACCAGCGTCTACGCCCAGGGTTGTAGGCGCCGCCAGCGGATTACGCAAGACTTGCTGCAGAATTGCGCCCGCAACTGCCAGTGCACTCCCACAGACGATCGCCATCAATAGTCGCGGAATGGTGGCATACAACAGGACCATCCGTTCAGGGTCGTAGTCGATGTCGGCCCTATTACTCAACATAAGTAGTTCTGGCCCAACAAGTAGTGCGCATAAGCTAACTGCCGTAAGCCCCATGCTTAGCGTCAGTACACCAGGGCTTAAGCCTGGAAAGGCGTTTTTATGCATCACCCGATCTGTGCCTCCAGCTCTGAGACAAGAAGCTCGGCAAGACGCAAGGCTGTCGGGAGGGCACCAAACATAAATACAGGTGGCAGTGTTGCTATCCGGCCAGCCTTGATAAATGGTAGTTCAGTCCAAAGACGGCTCTGTTGGAGCTGCTGGTTCAGATCTGGTGGCACAGGATCGAAAGCTATCAGCTGCACATCTTCTGTAGTTGCGAGTTTTTCGATGCCCACCGTGGAAAAGCCAAAATAACCTACTGGAGCGGTCCACGCATTCTGCAAGCCTATTCGTCTAATAACATTTTGTACCAGGCTGGCACCGGCATAGACTCGTACATGCCTCGTATCAATAAAAGTAACTAATAAGAGAGGTCTTGCGGGCAACGCTGCGACACGCCGGGCCAGGGTGTCGAAAGCTACCTCCGTCTCAGCGATGAAATGCTCGGCCTGTGTCGAAGAGCCAAGCCTCAAACCGATTTTGCGAGTAACTTCTATGCGCTGCGCTAGCGGATTCGGACCATCGTCAAAGACCGAAAGGTTTAATGTCTCTGCTATCCGTTCAATTTGTGGAGCCAGATGGACAAGAAAAGGGGATATTAGAATCAGATCTGGGCGAAGCCTGGCGAGCAACTCAAAATTGAGCTCCTGTTGCAAGCCAATGTCTAAAGTGCTTTCCGGTAATTCGGGCTCAACTACAAACCGCTTCCAGTCAGCGGCTGCAACCACCGCTAATGGCGTATGGCCCAACGCAACCATGGTTTCGGCAAGTGCCCAATCCAATGAAGCGATTCGTGTTGGAGATGAGTCTGCGAGTACAAAATCCTTTCGCAAGGCAGCCAATGTTGCAATTCCGGCTATTAACTGGCGACGTCCAATATTTTTTTTCTTACTTGACGCTCTTTTCAACTTCCTACTGCTTTCCTTAGCTTGTATTTGTAAGTCTAGTAATATTGCGGCGGATCTAAAACATATAGTCAAGAGTTACTGTTGCAATACAATCGTAATGTAACAGGCAAATGGATTAGAAGCGAGCCCCCAAAATGACAGATTTTATTGACGCTGAATTACTTTTTTTGGATTGTTATGACGGCAAGCCGACGGCGTATGGGCGTCAACGTGAGAAAGACAATCTGCCTCTCGTTAAACATACTGTCAGAATTGAGAATCTACGTGGTTCGCAAGAGGTTTTATGCCTAGACAAGCAAGGCTTTACTGTCGTCAAACACCGATCGGATACGGAAGACTTTCTGAGTCAAGATAGTCTCAATCGTACATATTTGCCGGAACTGGAAATACTCATTCGTGAACTAACTGGAGCTCAACATACAGTAGCTCTTGGGAGCAGTGTTGTACGGCGCAGCGAGCGATCAACGGGCTACCTCGCTCCCGGTACCTCAGTGCCAGGGCGCTTCGTACATTGTGATTATAGTCAGGGCCCCGATGGGTCACTTTATTGGCTTAATCGAGTACTAGAACCTCACGAGGCCGCTTCACGACAGCATCGTCGCTATGCGATTTACAACGTGTGGCGTGCTTTGTCTGCACCGCCTCATGACTCACCAATTGCGCTTTGTGACGTTCAAAGTTTGAAGCCTGAGGATTGCGTTGCAGCAAACTGCGTTTGCGATCCAGAAGGAGAGCCTGAATGGTCGTTCGAGAACACCCTTTACCATTACGGGGCGCATCAGCGCTGGGCCCACATATCGGACCTGCAGCGTGACGAGGCACTAATTTTCAAGGGATTCGACTCTGATAGTGATCGGGCGCAAGGGGTGCCTCACGCAGCATTTAACGATCCAAATTCTCCTGTGAATGGACCTGCGCGGGAGAGCATTGATGAACGGGTAATCGCATTCTTCTAACCTTCTATAAAGGCCATCCCAGAGCTGGATCTATACAACGAGAGTTAAAAATTCGTAAACCCCAAGCGCTGTTGGAGCGTCTCGCATAAGTTCTACTCTACCGCTCTATAGGCTCTTACTTCGGCACAACCCGCACCATGAGCTTTCTGTATCCGGAGGCGAAATTTGAACGGTATCGAAGCGGTGGCGCTACAACCTCAATCTTGTCATAACGTTCAAGAATTTCTGCCCAAAGGATACGTAATTCGGCCTCTGCAACGTAACGACCAAAGCAGCGATGAATGCCGAAGCCATAGGCAACATGACGTTTGAGGTGAGGTCGTTCTATAGAGAACGCAGCACCGTCAGGAAAGAAAGATTCGTCCCGGTTGCCTGAGCAATACCATAAGATCACTTTTTCGCCTTTTCGGATTCTCTGATCCCCCAAGATACAATCCTTTGTCGCGGTACGACGCATGTGAGATATAGGAGATTGCCAACGTACGATTTCGGACGGAACAAGAGAAAGTAGGCGAGGGTCTTCGCGAAGTTTCTCCCACTGCTTTGGAAATTGATGAAAGGCGAGTACTCCGCCACTTAAAGCACCTCTTGCCGCCTCATTTGCACCTGCAATCATCGAAACCGCCCCAAGAAGTCTTTCAGGTGATTCGATCATTGAAGCGGTCTTCGCGGATTGAGCAAGGCAGGCGATGATGTCGCTACGTGATTTATCTGCAGCTCGTATGTTCCATTCACTAAGCAGCCGCTCTTGAAATTTCTCAATAATGGTCTGCCTCTCTGCTTCATTTTCGACCAAAGCTCCTGGCGCCGGGGTAGTTGTCATCACCTGGCACCAGTAAGGTAATAATTCTCGGTCTGCTCTCGGCCAGCCGAACAGCAAAGCGACAATCTCCGTTGTGAGTGGGGCGGCTACCCGTTCAGCCCAGTCGAATGGACAGTCGGTCGGCAACTCGTCTAGAATCAACGCGATACGCGCTTTCAGCAAGGGCTCCAGGGTAGCAACTCTCGCGTGCCCAACGGCGGGTGCTGCTGCTAATCGCTCGGCTCGATGTTGCGGTGGGTCCATGGTAGCAAAAGCAGGTGCTGCAAAATCTTCTGGGACATCGTTTATAATTACGTTACGGGCTGAGGACCAAGTCTTAGGGTCGGATTCAACGCGCACGATATCTTCCAGTCGGGTCACTGACCAATAGGGGCCATAGGCACTTTTTTCGCAAAAATGGACAGGTGCGTCACGACGAAGCCTCGAAAATATTGCGTGGTGAGTGTTTGCCTCGAATTTTTCCGGCAGACTGGGGTCCAGGGTAGCTAATTGTTCTACTAATCCTTGATTCTTGCTCATTGCTTAGGCCAAATTAGATCAAGTGATTGCACTGATCCCAAAACTCCCGCCTGAGAGACCATAGGACGTGTTGGGTCGATTTTAAAATCTGGAATATAACGGAGCCAACAGTGCAGCAGAATTTCGATCTCCGCGATAGCGAGTAACGACCCAGGACATCGATGAACGCCAGCGCCAAATGTCAAATTTGGCGCTGCTGGGCGATGAATGTCGACCGTTAGTGGATCATCGAACACTCTTTCATCTAGTCCGTGCAGTGGTGGCAAAACAACCATCTCTCCAGGTTTGAGTGTTATTCCGTCAATGGTGCATTCTTCGGTGACGAGCCTCGCTTTTGTCATGATCGGACAGCGACGCAACAACTCACGTACTGCTTTTGGTATCAAATCCGGTTCTTGCACCAATGAGTGGCGTAACGAGTCTTCTTTTGCCAAGTGGGCCATAATTAAGCCGAGGGAAGAAATCACGGTATCTATACCACCGGTCATCATTGTGGTTGCCATATCCACTGCGTCCTCAAGTGGTAAAGCGGCACCGTTAGAACTCTCACCGATTAGTCTGTCCAAGAACCCAGCCTTGGGCGTTTTAAGGTGTTTCGCGCAGTGAGGACGTAAATACTCGGCAAAGCGCGCCATCGTGTCTTCTCCGTTTCTATTCCCCTGTGCATCAGTAAGCGGTGTGTTGTATCCGGGAAGATCCGAAACATTGGTGTGCGACAATTCTGCTATTTTCAGGAAAACGGCTAATGGCAGCTTTGTTGCGACGTCTCTTATGAAATCACAATGACCCAAAGGCAAAACCTCCGTCACGGCCTGTTCCGCGAGCTTTTGGATTGCGGGTCGAGCAGCCTCTACAGTTGCTGGTGTCAATGCCGCGTGTATCCTTTTACGGTAGGGTGTGTGGTCGGGGGGGTCGAGCGTGGTGGGTATAACTTGGTATGCTTCTGCCCAAGATTTTGGTACCAGTACTGCGCGCGAAGAAAATTTATGATGATCCTCGAAGATATTGGCGATTTCAGCACCTCGAAGCACTATCCAGTGGCCGCCATTTCGTGGCGTCCACATTAAACTGTAAGGCGACGCATCCTGAACCGCCTTCCATGCCAAAAGAAAATCTTGGTCAGTCCCTCCTAAATCATAGACATTCGCATCAACGATTCGATCTATCGGAATGTCTGAGTTTATATCGACCACTCTGTTCATGCTATGCACCATAAAAAGCCGCTTTGTTAAACTAAGGATAACTCAGCAACACACGCTGACCAATATGGATATGAGCCTCAATGACCAATGACTTTCTGCGTTAATATTTGAAGCGGTTTTATGTTTAGTTCAACTACGTTTACAGGGCAGAATTAAAGATATGATTTCCCGAAGAATGGCGGCTGCGCGTCGTGCGCAACGACGCCTTGTTGCGCATCTCTCAGCTGGAGGTACTACTGATTTGGCCGCTAGTTGCCTAAAGCGCGAAGCCACTATCTATACTGATGCGACGCGTCATCAGCAGGAAAAAAAGCACCTTTTTGAAACAGGACCAATAGTCGTGGGTCTCTCACAAGATCTTGCGGCACCTGGCGACGTTTTGGTGTTCGAGAATCTAGACCGTTCAATTCTGTTAACTCGAGATGCCTCAGGTGAAATTCACGGATTCTGGAATATGTGCGCTCATCGTGGTGCGCGCTTGATAATGGACGCTAGTGACGGTGATAGATTGCACAGATCGCAATTGTCTTGCCCGTTCCATGGTTGGCGCTATGGGCTTGACGGACGCCTATGTGCAGTTCCAGGCGCGGAGGGCTTCGATGATGTCACTCTTTCATCACGGCGTTTGAGCCCCGTAGCGGTATTGGAATGGAACGGTCTTATACTACTTTCACTTGATTCGGAGGTTGATCCAGCAAAACTTCTTAGTTCGTTTGCGTCGATCACAGATGTGGTTGCAGAGTTAGAATTAAATCAACTCCGGCGTCTCCGCGACAGCACAATTGAGGCGCGTTGCAATTGGAAACTAGCCATCGATACTTATGCCGAAAACTATCATTTTGGCGTATTGCACGGTGCAAGTCTTGCCGGTGCATATATATCTAACGTAACAGCTTTCGATGACTTTGCGCCACATTGGCGTGCATTCTTTCCTGAAAGTAGTCTAATGGACTTGATAGGTTGCCCGGAAAACAGCTGGCCGGATCCGATCTATAGAGCAGTGTTGTTCCTATTCCCAAACACAGTGTTAGTTGTTGGGACTCTGGGGGAAGGGAAAACTCTCCTTCGAAGCTACCGTGTTTTTCCAGGCGCGGAGCCAGGGCAGTCGATATGTCGTATGAGTGTGTATGTGGACGCTAGCGTCTCAGATGTGCCTGATGGTTTGTTTGCTGACGAAAGCGATAGCCTTGTCACGCGAGAAGATTATTCGATAGCGGAAAACATCCAGGTTAATTTAGACCATGCACCACATGGGCATTCGCTAGTGTTTGGTAGAAATGAAATTGGCGTTCAAGCATTTCACCTCGCTGTAGATGCTCAATTGAACAAGAGTGTTTTAGAGGGAAGGTGACAGTTTTAAGTCGGCATTATGGAAGAGATGCATTTGTGCCAACGCATATTCAGACAGCATATTGTTATGTGTGGAATACACTTTTTCGACTTGTATCCTTCCGCTACAATAGGGTGCCCATGCGTCTGGTGTCATCCGTGTTTTGTCGAAATTTGCAGGACGTAATTTGGCTGAAACAAACTGTATGTCTCCGGAAAACAATTCAAAATCAGCACCAATGGCTAGTCTTGTATTGAGATCCATAATTTCGGCGAAATGAGTAAATTCCGAAGCAGTCCAATCAGCAGTTGGATGTCTCTGATGATGGGCGAGAGATTTCAATTGGGCTGCGTCAAGTGCTCTGTTCGCCATCGATTCGGGCACCTCTATGTCAAGCCCAAACGCAAGGTCTCGCCAAATGCCATCGATACGCGGGTCTGGAGGTAGGAACCCGTCCGGTGGGCACCAAGGTGGGTAGGCGTCCAACATTATCAAACTGTCAATCGTCTTTCCCTTTGCTTGCAGATATGTGGCAACGCGGTGCGCTAAAACGCCGCCAAAGGACCACCCAAGTAGCCTGATGCAATCATGCGTCGACACGCTCTCTATTGTAGTAACACAGGAACGTATTAGTGCGCCCAGAGTTTGAGGTGATGGGTAGCCTGCAATTGCAGAGGGCGATTGCACTCCCCAGATGGGTTGATCTTCGTTCGTAAACTTCAGGAGACTGAAGTAAGGCCATGCGAGTCCTATTACTGGATACATACAAAATAGTGGTGGTCGCGTCCCCTTTGGTCGAATCGGTAAAAGGGTATTGAAAGGCGCTTGGGCGTTCGAGTCTTGTATATTGTCGAGAGTCTTTGCAATGTCTTTGACAACAGGTGTTGTGAAGAGCGTACGCAGAGGCAGTGATCGGCCGGTCTGTTGACGCAATCGAGCGACAA
>CAZNOB010000165.1:0-5757 GCA_964574535.1 uncultured Granulosicoccaceae bacterium
TACATAGCATTTTGCTAATATTTACTTGTCGCCTTATGAATAATCCAGGCTAGTCTGGATGGGATAAAAAAATTGGCGTATTCTATTTGTCCTGATCACTTCACCGGATAATATGATGAAAACTGCAAAAGACTACCTTGAAGATGCCAATGCCAGCGTGCCGCGAATCCCGGCACAGGAGGCGATTCCTCAACACGGTAAAGGCGTATTTATTGATGTTCGAGACTCTGCATCCATTGCGGAAACCGGCACTATCGCCGGTGCACACCGCATTCCAAGAGGAATGATCGAATTTGTCGCAGACCCGGCGACGTCATTTCATAATGAAGCACTGCAAAAGGACGCGCCACTGTATTTGGTGTGTGGTGCTGGTGGCCAGGCGGCATTAGCCGGGAAAACATTGACAGAGATGGGTTATACCTCTGTCACGAATATTGGCGGCGTTGGCGATTGGAAAGACGCTGGCGGACCCATGGAAAATTAATCTGTTTATCCCCTTGCCCGTATAGTCGCCATCCCAGGAACGTTCATATGAAGGATTGGTCGAATCAGACGGGTAGCAACACCCTAAATCGGAGAATTATTGATGTTAAAATTCACTTCAACTTTATTTATAGCACTCACACTACTGGCGGGCAATGCATTGGCAGACAGCGGACTAATCACACTGAAAAGCGCACACGGTGTTAAAGACACCGCAGATAAGCTGGAAGCGATACTGAACGAGAAAGGCATGAATGTGTTTGGTCGTATCAATCATGCTGCTGGTGCTGAAAAAGCGGGACTCACACTGGCACCAACCGAGCTGGTCATTTTTGGCAATCCAAAGGTAGGTACACCACTAATGAATTGCGAACGGACTATTGCTATCGATCTGCCGCAAAAAGCGCTTATCTGGGAAGATGAAGGCGGCGACGTATGGCTGGCTTATAATGATCCGGCTGAACTCGCGAAACGCCATGATTTGAAAGGCTGCGAAGCCGTGATTGAGAAAGTCACCGGGGCTTTGGCCAATTTTGCCAAAGCAGCAACCGCCGGGTAGTTGTGTTAGAAAGCACCTGATCGGATCTCCGGCATTTGGTTTATCCACTGCATCAAATGCTGGAGTTCGAATAGCATTAGTCGTTTTGACTGATTAATATTGTTTTGTTTACCACACTGGTCAATACTCGATTACGCCATGTGATAGAGAAGTTCGTTATTAACTGGCGCAGTATTTCCGTTTCGATTTAATGCTTGTTGATTTATCGCAGTAGTAGACGTGTCTATGGCTAAAGACGGTTGCAGTGGTTCCCTCAATAGAAAACAATTCCATGCCCAAGCGAACAGTGGACTACAGATAAAAGCACTTATCACTTGAGCAATGCTGAATAGATCGTCATCACATGCATCGATTATAGCGTCGCCATCCGGGTTTGCCTGATCGCCATTCAGTATCGTCGGACAGTCGTCAGTGATGTCCAAGACTGCCTTGCAGTATCGGCCGGAGTCCGTCGGCGAAACTTCAGTAAGCAATATTCCACCGGTGCTGGAACGTGGTGACCCACAGTTGTGGCATTTTATGGGCACCGGTTTTCTGGTCTATCAGTGTAGAGTTCACAAATTATTGGCATAAATGGTGCGAAAGGTTGACAACCTATCAGTAGGTAGATAACATCAAATCATGGAAATTAGCTCTACAAAAGATCTTATCCTGAATAGTGCCCAGGCGCTGGCTCAGTCTCGGGGTGTCAATGCATTTAGTTATGCAGACATCGCCGCAGAGCTCAATATAAAAAAAGCCAGTATTCACTATCACTTTCCGTCAAAGCAAGATCTGGAATGTGAGCTGCTAGAGCGCTACAGAGCGGTTTTTATGACGGAACTGCGCAGAATCGCATCCACTGTGAAGGGCAGCATTAAGCAGCTGGAATATTATTCGCAAATGTATGCGAACACTTTACGTGAAGATCGAATCTGTTTGGGTGGAATGATGGCATCTGATGTTGGTACTTTGCCGGAGCCTTTAACGCCTTCACTAGCGGCCTTTTTTAAGGAACAAATAGAGTGGCTTGCCAATGTAATGGATGCCGGAAATAAAGCCGGGGAGCTAAAACTTGAAGGGACTGCTGAGTCGCAGGCCACAGTTTTTCTGGCAGCACTGCAAGGTGGCCTTTTGATGGCCAACGCGATGGGGAATGAAGATATATTCGAGCGCTTGAGAAAAACACTTATCGCTGAATTGGGATAGCTTTTTTTACATTAAAAACCTACCTACTAGTAGGGTTTTCAATTTATAAATGCACCGGTATAGGCCAGCGTGCCTAAAAACCAGGCGGCTGAGGCCGGGAATACTGCCTTTGTTGGCTTTTTTTCAATTTCTTATCTACCAACTAGATGGTAGTTTTATGGAGAGAATCAGTGACAGAGGGACAATTATTTAAGCAGGTGAAGTCGGGTTCAGGTAGCCCGGTGGCGTAAAGGCTGGTCGCGCAATTTCAATCACACACACAACACATATCCAATAGAGAGAGATAAATATGAAAGACCATAAAGTAAATCGCAGACAATTTGTAAGCGGCGCTGTTGCCGGATCGGTGATACTGGCTGCACCATCTATTGTCAGTGGTCGGTCACTGGGTGGCGGTGCTCTCAACCAGGGCAGGGTGCCTATGACGCATGGTTCGATGACAGTCACTGAATTCAAAGACTCGAAGATTCACAGCTATCAAAGCCCGAATCTTACCGGCTGTGTGACAACACATATCATTGAAACACCAGAACGTTTGATTATTGTTGATGGGCAGCGCTCGGTTATCTATGGTCAGGAAATTCGCACCTATGCAGAATCACTGGACAAGCCAATTGATCGCATGATTATTTCGCATCTGCATCCGGATCATTGGTTTGGTGCCTATCAATTCAGGGATGTGCCAATCCATGCGCTTAAGCAAACTCAAGGTGAAATAGATCAGCTTGGTGAGTTCTTTATCGAGATAAGCAAACCCTCTCTTGGTGATCATGTACCCCCTGTCAAGGTAGTACCTGATGTCCTGATTCTGGATGGCTTTAGTGAAACAATAGATGGAGTGACTTTGCAATATAACCATGTCACCGATGCCGAATCAGACAATATGCTGACTATCTATTTGCCGAATGAAAAAGTCCTGATAGCGCAGGATTTGTTGTATAACAATTGCCATCTTTTCTGCGGGCACGGCAATTTTCAAGGGTGGCAGAAATCACTGAGAGATATGCGAAACGACACTTCGTACGACCTGGTTCTGCCAGGGCATGGCGACAACGGAGGGTCAAGGCAGTCTATTGATGATGCATTGATTTATCTGGAATTCGTTGAAAATGCCTATGCCAAAGTCAGCACGGGTGATGAGTTGAAAGCGGCCATTGTTGATCGGTATCCATCGTACCTGGCAGAATCACTGGTTGATATTCAAAACCTGTTTCTGTTTCCTAAAAAATAGCAGGAGCGAACAATGAAACAAGGCATACACCCTGTCAGCAATTCTACCGTATTTACGTGCGGCAGTTGCGGAACAGAGATTATCGTCGAGTCAACAATTCAAACGCAATCTACTCTGGATGTTTGTTCGAATTGCCATCCGGCGTATACCGGTAAAGAAGTGAAATCTGTTTCGGGCAGTAGAACAGACTCCTTCAACGATCGTTATAATCGAAGTTAAGTGCCTGCGCGGTAGAACTCTGCGTGTAAAGATGTGCCATGGCGTGGGCGGTTTTGTGATTATTTGTGATTGCACAGTTATTCATAAGCAACACACTGATTTCAAAACCGCACCGTCATGGGGTACGCCTTAGCCGCGTTTTTCTCGGCTATAAACGTAACCTATCCCTCGCACGGTTTGTATTATTGTCGGGTCAGAGGGGTTATCTTCTATTTTTTTTCGGACTCGTCCAATTCGAATGTCTATGCTTCTGTCGAAGGGATCGCTTGTGCCCTTATTTGTCAGAGCCAACAACTTATCGCGGGTGAGAACTTTATCGGGGTTTTCAGCAAAAGCAGTCAGCAGATTAAATTCCATCGTCGTCATTGAGATTACATCGCCACTATCGTTGGTTATCTCGCGACTGTCTCTATCGATTAGATATTTGCCCAGTCGCAGGCGGTTGTCACTATTGTTGTCACTGGAACTGGTGGCAGGTGATTGTCCTTGAGCAGTTGTGCGCCGCAAGACCGCTTTTACTCTGGCCATAAGCTCGCGTGGCTCAAACGGTTTGGTGACATAATCATCAGCACCGATTTCAAGGCCCAGGATACGATCAATAAGCTCACCGGATGCTGTGAGCATAATAATACCTACATCGTGGTGCTCACGAAGATAACGTGCAAGCGTAAATCCATCCTCCCCCGGCATTGATACATCCAGTAGTACAATATCTACCATCCTGGTGCTTATGTACTCTTTCATAGCCGTACCATCTTCGGCAAGTAACACGTCGTAACCATGCTTTTGCATGTAGGTTTTCAGGAGCCAGCGTTGGTTTTCATCATCATCAACGACCAGCACTACCTCTTTATCCATCAGAGTTAAACCTTATCGAAATTAAAGCCAGTTTAGTGCAATAGTTGTTCATATGACAAGCACAGGTGGTTTTGGCAAGCAGGGCCGTATTCTCATAATGACAATTAAATAGAGTGAAACTTCGGCCGGTATAAATACGGATGCAATTTCCATTCAGTGATTCTACCTGCAATTGCGACCATACTGATCAATGAAATGGCAGTACAAGCGTATACTTCCAGCATAGGTTTATCCTGTGTGGACTCAGGGGTCTGCAGGTAGTGGTTCCTCATCATCAGCTTGTGTTTCATTTTCCCGCTGCGCTGCTATTCGGTTGTAAATTTCCTCGCGGTGTACAGCCACCTCTTTTGGTGCGCTAATACCAATACGCACTCTATCTTTTTTGAAGTCCAGAATGGTGACTGTAATATCATCACCAACTGTCAGTGCTTCACCGGACCTTCTTGATAATATAAGCATGAAGTATCCTGCCCTCTGTGTTTAGTTAAGCCTGGGTTTTTTGAAAGGCGATCTCGCAGCCTGGTACGTGTAACTTGATAAGATTCATGGCATCCTGCATTTCTTGTTCTGATGAAAAATCTATGCTGTCAACGACAGGAGCCCCATTGGCCGACTTGATTTTAAAAGAATGCTTTCCATCAGGCGTTTCACTGACTAAGTATCGATTGTCGCTCTGGCAATTTTTTTGAACCGCCCGGACGCCTTTATATGCGCTGTGTTTTGATCGGTACCGAGCACTTCGTAGTAGTGCCGATCCATCGTCACGTATAAAAGCAAATTTGAACGATGCACCTTGTTCACCCTGGATTTTTTTTACAATAGCTTTCATTGGACTCCCCTCCCGACTAGTTCCGGCAGCAAATTTTGGTTCAAAAAAACACATCGTCTGTGAATACTGCCAATGTAGTCACTGATCTAAACCTATATCGGTAAGTGGCCGGGAATATAGCTTGAAATTGAAGTCAGTTGGGTATCAGACGTGTTTCAAACGCTCGGGATTTGTATCAAATATTTCAATCGGCCCGCTTTTGCTGCGGGATTACCGCGGGGGCAGGGTCCAACTGACAGCGGTAGGTCAAACTAATGGGCAACAAGGGAAATAGCCACTGTAAGAAATGGTGAAATGGCTATCAAAGGAGCCCGAGGATGTTCAGCGCGATCCGCTAGAACCGGGGGCTCTTTTATCCTTAAGCGGTAATGATCCAGCCTTCATTTATTG
>CAZNOB010000165.1:5857-11152 GCA_964574535.1 uncultured Granulosicoccaceae bacterium
TTGCTTTTTCGTCGTTTGAAAAGTGACTCCGCCTGAAGGGTATGTCGCTTTTGGTCTTCAAAAATGAAGGCCCCCGGCAGGGAATTCATACTTGCGCAACAGCACGCCGTACGCCGGGGCGTAATCTCCAGAGACCATAAAACCAATGCACCTGCATCAAATACGCAATACTCAAGGCGCTACCGAAATCTCACCAAGCGCTATACCTTGCTCGCCCCGTATTGAGTACAGCAAAAAGATGCGATCGTCTTCGCAATAAATACATGGATCACGAATTTCATGAGCGGCCTGCATAATGCCGCCATAACTGGAAGGCACCAAAGGTTCATTGCAGCCTTCCCAGTTTCTCTGTGGTTTATGTAAAGCCTTTGCTGGCCCTAGCCGCCATTCATGCCAGTCGTCGTGCTGCGACTTCTGTCGTACCGGCTTGTCGCCATACTGGATCGGAGATATCAATAGTGATTCAGGACAATCCCCCGCTCGTGACCAGATAACATAAATCTCATCTGATTCCTCCAGTCTTAATATAGCTCCGTGGCGATAGTTTTGCTGCGTTAGCCGCGGGCCTTCCTCAAACGAGTAGCCGCCATCCCCTGATCGATACAACTTACTGCCCCAGGCAATTGCATAGTGGCAATCCCGATGCTGAAATACACGAAAATATGAATCACCCAGCAGCGGTGAAAAAGGGGTGAAAGTAATACCGTCGTTTGATTCTGCCAGTCGAGTCTGCTGAGTTCCGTCTTCAATTCGACCGTGATAATACATTATGATTTTTTCGTGCGCGTCGTCTATGTGAAGATCGGGTGATGCGATGTGAGGGTAATCACCGTCAATTCCTGTTGCAATAGAAGCAAGCACATCGGGATGCATAGCAGAAGGCGTTGGCGCTTGTTGGCAAAACAAACTATGTTCAAGTGATAACGTACCTGGCTCATGGACCGTCCAGTTGCCATCAAGTGCATCAGCATAAGCCAGCCGAATATGGGTACCCTCATGATGTGCGAAATACAAATAATATTTTCCCAGCGGTTTCTTAATCCAGTCCGGTACCCGTATAAGGGAAGGCCCGTTCAGATTGCCACCAAGCAATGGATAATCCAGTGCATCGAGAACCGGTTTGTCGTGAATGTATTTAAAAAAAAATTTCATTGGCCCGCTTCCCTTCGATTTTTGTAGATTGCCGCTTACTCTTCAGGACGCTGGACGGGCTAAACAACCGAGTGCGTTGGTTATAATTCGCGCTGCGGTAATGGCGGCGGTCCCGGTCAAATCACGTGCTGGTACAAACTCAATCATGTCAAAAGCGACGAGATTGGTTTTATTGATTACGGCGTCAATTAGATCAATCGACTGGGTGTAGGACAGACCTCCCGGGGTAGGTGCCATAACCGCTGGCATGATCCCCGAATCCAATGCATCACAATCAAAGGTGATCATGCAATTCGAATCGCTTTGCAGATGCTCCATCACGGCCTCTATACCGCGTTGATGAAGTTCTCTGGCCGTTATTATTTTTGCCCCCCAGTCGGTTGCAAATTCGACCTCGGTGCGGCGTGCCGAACCCAGCCCCCGTATGCCCACCTGGATAATATTCTCTACATGATCCATTTCCGATACACGTCTCATTGTGCTCGAATATCCCATGGGTTCCCCACGCCGTTCGTCCCGCCAATCTATGTGGGCATCGATCTGAATGATGGTAAGCGGCCCGAGAGGTGCCAGTGCTTCAATAAAAGGGATCGGGGTGGAGTCATCGCCGCCGATCATTATAGGCACCGCATCACTCTGAACGATTTGCGCCGTTGCGCTCCCGATGAGTTGCCTGTTGTTTGCGCCATCTAAAGACGAAGTCGCAAGATTGCCTGCATCTGCAATGGAGAAACTTTGATTGTCCAGTAATGGGCCGCCAATATCGAAATCCCAGTGATCAAGCCATTGGGCATCCTCTTCCAGCGCACAGCGCAACGTATCAGGCGCGGTGGCAAATGGTTCGTTTTCGATACCACGATAAGGTGTTCCGTGTGGTGCGCCAAACACCACTATGTCGGCATCTGCTATATCGGTTTCTTTACTGGCTCCGATAAACGGAACCTGTGCAGGGACAAATGATGTTGGCATTTGTGGCTAACTCTGAGTTGGCGTAGAAATCTTCTGTGGGCACACCACAATATATTCATAGTCGCTGACAAGAGACTGATCGTAACTACGATTTCCAGTTTACCACTCATGCACTTTTGAAGCAGAAGACAGTATCGCCAGTTTCCGTGACACTGGCTCTGTCGCGCTTTCTATCTAGCATAACTGCCGATGTCTAACGACATGCCCATGAATGCGGCGAGGGGCAGGGTAGTGCTATCTGCCTCAGACTGGCAGAGATCAGTACGACTTTGTGCAAACGATGTAGCACTGTACCCGGGGCCCTAGGTGCCTGGTACAGTGCGTAGTACTTCGTGTGACCGTGTTTAGCCCGTAACCGGATTAAATACGTAACTTCCGCCGTCTTTTTCGATTTTACCGGAGTTGGGGAAACCAAAGTGATAGCCCGCAACGTTAATGTTATCGGCTACCACTTCCGCAACAATGGCCTTGCGTGTCTTGGTTGCCATGTCTTTGTCTGCATCGAAAGCCAGCTGCCAATCAAGGTTGGCAAGAAACAGTGCAGGAAGATTCATGAGGTCGCCCAACAACAGGGTTTGATCGTCGCCACTGGCAACTCTGAATGCCGTATGTCCCGGTGTGTGACCGAAGGTGTCAACAGCTGTAATGCCGGGTGCGACCTCTTGGCCACCGGAGAACTGATTGATATTTTTCCAGTTCGGGAATGTCGCTTGTATTCTCTTGGCAAGACCCTGTCGGCCTTCAGGCAGTTTTGCAATCAGGTCTGGCGCTGTCCAGAAATTATATTCCGATTCACCAACAAGAATTTCGGCGTCAGGATAAACCTGCGCGTTGGTTTCCTTTTCCATGAGTCCAAAGATGTGATCAGGATGAAAGTGAGATATTAATACGGTATCGATATCGGCTGGAGAAATGCCTGCAGCGGCCATACCGTCTGGTGCCAGGCCAGCAGTTGGTGCAAGCTGACCACCGGTTCCGGCGTCCACAAGGATAGTCTTGCCGCCTGTTCTCACGATGGTGAAAGCAAATTCAATGGGCACGAACTCATCATTTAGTCCCGCTTTCTTCAGTGCAGCTTTCGTATCTTCTACGCTGACACCAGGGATAAAGTTTTCATCATGGCCTTTCTGCCAAATGCCATCATAGAGAGAAATTATTTCGATATCGGATCCGACTTTATAACTATAGTAACCTTTTTTGCGCGTATCTGCCGCAGCCGTAGACGGTAGTATGGCAAGTGAGCCAGTTAGTCCCAATGCTGATACACCGGCGACTGAGGCGACAAACTGTCTTCGATTGAGAGTAGACATAAAATTTTTTCTCCGGAACGTTTAAGAATTATGTTTTTACAATTTTAAGCTGAAGGCTGGTCAATGTTGTAACACGCGTGGTCAGTGAGTACTGGCGCTCCTTATTGCAACGATAGGTTTTATTTGAACGGTATTCCTCATCGGCATCGAGAGCCAGGCATGCGCGTAATGCCTGATCAATACAATTCGTCGCTCACACAAGTGAAGCGATATTGGTCGAACTGTGGATTGCGTGTAGTTTGCTCTGCCTAGGACAGTTGTTATCTGCGCAGGTTCCCCTTTGTACGCTTTGGGAGATTACGCCCAGGCGAGCGGTTCGCTGCTAACAGGACATCCCGGCCGAGGGCCTTCATTTTTGAATCCAGGAAATGCAAGAATGAACAGGCTGAGCAAGAACTAAAATGCGTGCGCCCCACGGTCAGGGGATGGAAGACAGAAAGCAGAAGATGGAATAATAAAGGCTCTAGCATCTCCTTTTATGGCTGTCCTCAGTCCGCCAGTCCGCCAGTCCGCCGCGGTCCGTCCTCTTTAATCAGACCCACTTCCACAATTAGTTTCAAAACAGATTCAACGCGGGTAGAGCAAAAGCTAAAGAACACGAGAAAACACTTTGCGCGATTCATCTGTTTATTGTTCTTAACTTTGTGGCTTTTGTCTGCAGCCAAAAATACTTAAACCGTAAAAAATCAGACATTTATAATTTTGTTAGATGCAAGCCTGCGGGGCGGAACCTCTATTGCTGCGAACATGTTCTCGCAGTGCGTTTTCATTGATCATTTTCAGTGCAATTGAATAACTATGCGGATTACAATGATTGTCACCTATTTACAATAGTAAGGTCCACGCCATGGCATGTTCTCACGGCTCTGCAAATATCGACATTCTTCTTCCGTGTACACTCCTGGCCACTGTTAGAAACTATCGATGTTAGAGTCAACTGGCGTCAATATCGAACCAGGATTGGGCTCATGATTCCAGACATCTGCAACAAGCACAGGTATTCCTCAGGTTTTACAGTCCCGATACCTAAAGGTAGTGGTGCATTATTGCGGCGCGTTTTTCTTATCTGTCTTGGATGTATTTTAATTCCGGGTATCGGGCTGGCTCATAACGTTACCCCTGGTGATGCCGGCTACATTCAGGAAATCTGGGGTGTTCACCTTATACCGTTTGCCTACCTTGGCGCTAAACATATGGTGACCGGGTATGACCATATTCTGTTTTTACTGGGAGTGGTGTTCTTTCTGTACAAAATGAAAGACGTCGCGATCTACGTAAGTTTGTTTGCACTCGGGCACTCGATCACGATGTTGGCAGGCGTGTGGTTTGGTTGGGGAATCAACGCTTATATTATCGATGCCATTATTGGTTTGTCGGTGGTTTACAAAGCCCTTGACAATCTGGGGGCATACCAAAGATGGTTTGGATTTCAGCCCGACACCAGGGCCGCGACACTTATTTTTGGTCTGTTCCACGGTACCGGACTCGCCACCAAAATTCTTGACTATCAGATATCTCCGGACGGACTGTTGCCTAACTTGCTGGCGTTCAATGTGGGTGTCGAAATCGGTCAAATAGCGGCGCTCGCCGTCATTCTGATTGTGATGGGGTATTGGAGAAAAAGTCCGGTTTTTTTTCGTCAGGCTTATACCGCCAATGTCGTTCTGATGTCGCTTGGGTTCATGTTAACCGGGTTTCAAATCACAGGCTATTTTGTAAACGCTTAGGCATCTCACTTGATCATTGATTCCAAAGCGAATTATTTCTTTGGCAAATATCAAACAAAATATTCGACGCAAGAACAAAATTCACTGTGAAAACAAATCTCTGCGCGATATGCTCGCCATTTCATGAATAATCCGGG
>CAZNOB010000166.1:0-11144 GCA_964574535.1 uncultured Granulosicoccaceae bacterium
TAAACGGCCAGGGTAGCGCGTAGTGAATTTCTTGCATCTTGCGCATCACTTATCGGTGATGCACTGCCATTAATCACTTCGCAAAAGTGCTCGATCTGTAAAATGTAGGCGTCTTCAAGATCAAATGGCGTCAACTGGCTTTGCATTTTTTTGGTCCAGTCCGGGCTGTTGTCTGCACTTTGCCATAACTCAAGGTTGGGGAAATCAAGCGCGGCTTTTGTACCCATAAACCGAATTGCATTTTGCCCTGAACGCGGAAAGGCAGCATTTTCCCCGGTGGCAAACTCCCAGCCCCACGGCGACGGAGACTGATCAGAAAGCGTAAACGTGCCCAGCGCCCCTGATTCAAAGCGTATTAATAATGCCGCTGCATCTTCTTTTTCAAAACCCATCACGCTATTACTGATCTCTGCAGAGATGCTTTTTATTTCACCACAAATGAACCGCAATGCATCAATCTCATGAATCAGGTTGGTGAGTACCGGCCCGGCCTGCCATCGCTTGCGCCAGTCAGGATCATAGTAGGAATCATTTTTTTTCACACTCCATTGCCCGTGCACAGCAACCAGTTGCCCGATGACTCCATTGCAAACAAGGTCACGTGTGCGGTGTACCTGAGTATAGTAACGACGCTGATGCCCGACTAATACCGGTCGGCCGGTCGATTCTGATTTTTGTATTAGCTGTTCTGCTTCTTCAAGGGTTGCAGTCACCGGTTTCTCTACCAGAACTGCAACACCGGCATCAAGAGACGCCAGCGCGGGCGACAGGTGATGTTCTGTCGGTGTGGCGACAATGACACCGTCAGGTTTGACTGACTCAAGCATAGCCTGAACGTCCGGATAATGCGCTACCCCGGCTTCACTTGCCAGTTGCTCAGAGGCAGGGTAAGGGTCAACAATGGCCACCAACTGCGTACTATCGCTGTTGTTGATTGCTGCAAGGTGCCGCTTGCCAATCACCCCGGCGCCAACAATGGCCATTCTTACTTTTTTCATAGTCACTATGCTTAAATAATAGTTGGTACGTTGAAGCGGTTATCTTAAAGATATATCTTCTCTTTCATGCTTCGCACTCAGAGGTGCTCAGATGCCACTTAAAACTCTACCCCTTTTTGTGCGCGAATTCCCGCCTCAAAAGCATGTTTGACCATCGTCATATCCGTCACCGTATCAGCAATGGCAATGAGTTCCGGTTTTGCATCTCTGCCAGTCACAATGATATTGAGTTTCTCCGGCTTTGCCTGCAACACCGTCACGACTTCATGAATATCCAGATAGTCGTAACGCAGTGCGATATTCAGTTCATCAAGCACAATCAGGTCGTAGGCAGGATTGTCACCCCGGCATTGCTCTATCATGTCTACGGTTTTATTCCAGCCGTGCCGCGCACTGGCGGTGTCTTCGTCAAGGTCCTGTGTATTCCAGGTAAAACCATCACCGCTCACCTGATGGTCTATCTCAGGGAAACGTTTAAAACTCTCGGCCTCACCGGTTTTCCAGGTGCCCTTAATAAACTGCATAATACCCACTTTTTGTCCATGCCCCGCAGCACGGATAGCAGTTCCAAAGGCAGAAGATGATTTGCCTTTGCCATCACCGGTATTCACGATAAGAATACCGCGTTCGATATCTGCTTTGGCGACACGCGCTTTCTGCGCTGCCTGCATTTCAACCATGCGTTTTTTGTGCGCTTCAGCGCCCGGTGCTTTTTCATCAGTCATTGTTTTTTATCCTTTAAGCACATTGGTATTCCGGCAACGGTTAAGTAAACACTATCACAACATTGCGCCACCCGCTGGTGAAGCAGACCCGCCTCATCGCAGAAGCGCCGGGTAAGCTCACCCATCGGGATTATTCCCATACTGGTTTCATTCGATACCATCACTATGGTATCGCTGTTACTGCCAAGTAACTCAATCAGGGCGCTAGTTTCATCGTTCAGCAATGTATTGTCACCGCGCAGCAGAAGATTAGTCAGCCACAACGTTAAGCAATCAATAATTACGCAGGTACCGGGGACACTATATTTATTCAATGCCGTCGCAAGCGCTAATGGTTCCTCGATCACAAGCCAGTCAAAGGGACGGGACTGACGATGACGGCTAATACGTTGCCGCATTTCTTCATCATCGCCAGTCGCCGTGGCAATTAATACCACCTGCTTTCCAGATTCAACGGCGATTTTTTCGGCCTGCCGACTTTTACCGGATTTAATACCACCGAGCACCAGCGTTTTCATAATGAGCTCATGCGTTTAAGCACATTCATGATAAATCACTCTATCCACAGTAAAACGTACTTCAGCTGAGAAGACACTCTCAAACCTCACGCACTGGCACAATCGATGGAATGTCTCCGTCACCAAATTCGACCTCAACGCCGTACACTTCTCTTAGGTTCTTAGCGTTAAGCACGATTGATGGCACTCCCTCTGCCACCACCTGACCTTCATGCATCAAATACAGCCGGTCACAATACCGTGCTGCTAATGAAAGATCATGAAGCACCACAAGACAAGCGCGATCATCGCGAGCAAACTCCCGCAGGACTGTCATGGTCTGCAACTGATGTTTTAAATCAAGCGCCGCCACGGGTTCATCTGCCAACAACAGTCGCGGTTGCGCTGCCAGCGCGCGCGCCAGCAACATACGCGTTCGCTCACCGCCGGATAAGGTTGTAGCGTCCTGCAGGCGCAGCGATTCGCAATCAGTTGCCACAATGGCTGCTTCTATGGCACGGTTATCATCATCAGTTAAACGTTGCCATGGCCCCATATGCGGCCTGCGGCCCAGCGTGATGATTCGCTCAACAGTGAGCGGCCAGTTAACCGGCCCGCTCTGCGCTACCCAGGCCAACAGCCGACTGCGACGTACGCCCCCCATGGCGGTGATATCTTCACCATCCAGGCGCACATCACCGGCGTCACAAGCCTCAAGCCCTGCCAGCAGATTTAACAGTGTTGATTTACCCGCCCCGTTCGGGCCGATTAATCCCACCAACTCGCCATTGTGTACATCAAGACTAACCTGATTGACCAGATGCCTGTTCGCACGCGTTAACCGCACAGAGTTCGCCTGCATAATCATCAGCATCGCTCCATGTTACAGATACTCACGACGGCTTCTTACAATCAAGTGCAGAAAGAACGGCGCACCCACCAATGCAGTTAGCACACCCACCTTAAGCGGAACGTCCGTTGGAATAAGCCGGACACCGATATCAGCGGCCAGTAACATGGCGGCACCACCAAACGTAGAAGCCATCAATAAACGCCCTGGCTCATGCCCGACATAAGGCCTTAACAGATGCGGCACCACCAGACCAATAAATCCGATCATCCCTACCGTTGCGACGGCCGCTCCGACCGCCAGCGATACGGCAATAAAGATTCGCCATCGAAGCCGCTGTGGATGAATACCCATGCTTTGCGCCGTGCGCTCGCCCAGCGTTAGTGCGTCAAGCTGACCACCAACACCGATCAGTAACAACCAACCTGCAAGAGTGGTTGGTAACATTAACCAAAAATCACCCATGCTACGGTCTGTAATATCACCCAGCGTCCATAAAACCAACTCACGAACTGCAAACGGACTGGGTGCCAGATTTAGCAAAAGAGACATCCCCGCCGTCGCCAGCGCGTTAATCGCAACCCCTGCGAGTATGAGTGTGGTCACTGATGAAGCACGCCCGGCCAGTACATACACCAACACCGTTGCTAACAGCGCGCCGCACATCGCCGCAATAGGCAATACCCAGTGCGCCACAATGCCGCTACCAAAATACAACACCAACACGGCAAAAAAAGCCGCGCCGCTGGCAGATCCAACCAGACCGGGACTGGCAAGCGGGTTTCGCAATAAACCCTGCATCGCTGCACCACATAAGCCCAGACTGGCACCGGCAATTAACGCGATCAGCGCACGGGGAAATCGTATTTGCGACAAAATAACCGCATGTACCGAATCACTGCCACCAAGCCAGTCACGCAGTGAGGAAAACAATGGCAGTGTCTGACGACCAATCGCCAGAGACAGAACAAACAACACAATGACCGCTAACACCAAAACGATAATTAATCGTTTGTCGGATTTAATCGGCAGACTAGAACTCATGAACCAGCGCTAAGCTTAAGACGTTCGGCCTGCAACAGTTCAATCACATCAACAGTCCATGGTCCGGCACATACTGTCATTCGACTGGGTATATTAATGATATGCGGCTTTAATCCCGCACCGAGCAAGGCCGGATGCTGACTCATAACTTGTGCTCTTGAATAGGTCCCGGGACTATAGGGAGATTCTATCAGCGCATCAGGCGTCAGATGAATTATTTCTTCAAGGGTCAGCTTGCCGTAGCTTTCAATCCCCGCTGATGACGCTGCGTTTCGAAAACCCGCTAACTCCATCATTTGTCCACGCAGAGAATTAGCACCACTGGTATATCCGTTTGGATCATACACAGCAGCAACCGGCCTGGGTAACACCGGGGCTTCAAGCGCAGCAATGCGATTCTGTAACTGCGCCACGATTTCATCACCCGCCTGCTGATGACCAATCCAGCCAGCAACTTTTTGAATATTTGAATATAACGTATCCAGATCATTCACAATAGGAAGCGTCTCAACACGCAAGCCGACTTCGTGCAATAAATTCACGGTATGGACACTGGAATATTGCCCGACAATCACCACGTCGGGATTCAGGGTGAGAATTTTTTCAGCATCTCCTTTATTGACCGGGAACTGACGGGCTTTTTCAAAATAATAGGAGCCTGCTTTGCGATGCGACAAATTAGACAACGACAAAATTTGCTGGTCTTCTGCAAGCAGCAACAAATATTGATCCGCACACAGATTGATCGACGCCGCCGTCACCGGCGCAGCCAGCGACGGAGTTGTGATCAAACAACCTGACATTGCAAGCAATGACCTCAGGATCAAGGTCCATTTGCCCGTCAGCGTTTTTACAGTGGAACAAGCCACGGTAATTACCGTGGCCAGACCAGTAACAGACTCACTGAACAAATGAAAGCCCGGTTGGGATCAGTGATGTACTGATCTCTGTACCAACGACACTATCGTCTGCAGGATTTAACACCACGACTTGCGGGCTCTCCGTACTGCCAATAGCAACCCAAAGATTTCCGGCCGGACCCATGGCTATACCGCGAATATCCGCATCGATGAAACCACCTACGCCGGTCGTTTCTATCACGCCCGTACCAGGATTAAACTTAACCAGCGTTGAGCTTTGAAAAGCCGTCTCGGTGATCATATACGCGGTGTTCGCATCAATCACTTCCACCGCCGTGATTCTTCCTGTTTCTTCGGTATCGTCAATCAACTGTTCAGCACTAAATTCACTGGTATCGACAGCAACGATGCCACCGGTTAACGCCGAAGGACGGGACCCGTCAAAAGCGCCAAAGTCGCCGGCAGCGGCAACAAAGATCGAATTGGTAGCCGGATCGAGTGATATATCCAATGGATTTATAGCAGGTAACGCTATACCCAGTAAGTCACCTTCGCTGCCAGTATCAATTTCCGTATCGTTTTCCGTATCGAATACTGCAACATAACCCGGTTGATTAGGAATAAAGCTCTCAAAACCCCCATCCTGAGGCACACGCTCCTGACGTTGCATGAACACAAATAACCTGTCATCAACTACAACACCGGCAATGGCTTCAGGAATACCATCAACCGTATCGTAAACCCCCAGATCAATTTCACCTGTTTTAAATTCACCCGCTGTAGTAGCTGAAGGATTGACAATCCAGGATACCGGACTGCCATAACGAAGCAGGTACGCTTTTTCACTGTTCACAAAGACCAGATCACTCGGGTTACTGGACCGTTCCTCACCATCATCGTTGGTTGAGGATTCAAAAATAATACTGGATGGATCATCAATTGAATGCGCTGAAATACTGTCTGACAAAAATCGACGTATCACGTAATAGTTATCTTCAAACGCCCGAACAATCGTGTCCGAAATACCGGGGTTTAATCCGGTCACACCCTCTCTCGGCTCAGTCGTATTATGAATTTCAATTGCAGAACTGGAGAAGTCACTGGCGACCGTAGTAATGATTACCTGGCTGCTGCTGCCATCACCGTCTGCTCCTGTGTCCGAACCGTCCGTGCCATCCGTGCCATCCGTGCCATCCGTGCCATCCGTGCCATCCGGCTCAGGGTTCGTATTATCACCACCATCGGTTGTGACGCCGTCACCGGTCGCAGTATCGTCATCATCGTCACTGTCACAACCGGCCAACACCAGACTACTAACCAGCAGTGGTACAAGCAGTACACGAAACGGAAGAGATTGATTTAGAAAAGTGGCTTTCACTTTTATTCCTTTGCTTTAGGTTTATAGACAAAACTAATAAATCCGGCACGGCCGGGTCTGGGGTAACCGTTAAAATCTTCGTAGTTTTTATCGGTCAGGTTATTCAGTGTGAGATCCAGCCGCCAATCAGCCCAGTCACGGCCCAGCCGTATATTGTGCAGCCGTTGATCAGTCGCAGGTAACAAGTTCGGGCTATCGAAAAAGCGTGTTGAACTGAACTTAAATTCATATCCAACTTCCCACCGATTATTCTTCCACCCTAATGCCAGTGTGCCGTCTGTGGCGGATTCACCAGGTAACTGTCTGCCGGTAAAGCCACTGATGTTGGACAGGTTTTCGGGATCCTGAATGGTGAAATTTGCATCGAGAGACAAGCCATTATTGAAAGCAAAGCGACTGACAAACTCAACACCGCTGCTTCTGGCCTGCGCTATATTTTCAGAACGTCCGATACCACGCGCGTTATAGACGCGGGAAATCAGATTTTCTTTCTTACTATAAAACAACACCACTTGAACCGCTGCATCAACAGAGCGGCTCACATCTGAACGCCACTCCAGTCCAATATCAACATTATTCGATGTTTCAGTTTCCAGTGACGAGTTACCAACAAACAATCCACGGGAACCGAACAGCTCAAAAAATGACGGTGCACGTTTATGCCTTGACGCATTGGCCGTAAGAGACCACAACCCGGCAGACTTCGTCGCTATACTATGTTGAAAACCCAGCTGAGGTGTCAGCGCTCCATCTGTGAAGTCATCACGGGCAGAAATATTGTTCTCTATCGAATAGTCATCTTGCAGCAAAAATCCGAATACACTGGCAGAGAACAGACTGTCTGCGTCGTTAAAAGTCCGGTTCCACTGCAGGTTGACATCTGACTTCAGCCTCTCGGCTTCTGTTCGATTACCTGTTTGCGAATCGCTGAAGGATTCAAGTTTCTCAGATCTGAGCCGGGCATTGATATAGTAGGAATTCCTGCCACTCAATTTTTCCCAGTATCCCCTGCCTCCGACGACGGTGGTGTCGGCGTGTAAACCCTGGCCGTCGTTGTCTAATTCACTGGCAGAAAAAAACTCGTTCTTGCCCGCAACATGCGCCCCCCACAATGAAGACCAGCGACCAGGCTCAGCCACAGAGGTTACAGTCGTGCGCCACTGCAGGAAATCGGTGTCAAGTTGAGCGCCATTATTTGAAGTGTTGCGCCAGTCACTGATGTGCTGGTTATGCCGATTCAGTTGCAATGCGTGCTCGACCCGGCCACCAGAAGATAACTGATGACCGCTTTTAAAAAAACCGGACGTACTACTTGTTTGATCGTTACGACGTCGCTGTATTTCATCGTCATCCTGATTAAACGAAGTGCCATTGTCGTTTAAAAAGGAAAAGTCATTTTCACTTTCACGGTGTGAAAATGACGCCACTACGCGCTGATCGCTCAACCAGTTAACTGGTCCCGTGAAAGCACTGGAAAATTGCCGGCTGCCAAAAGAACCGAAACCCGCAAGCAGAGTTGTTGCAGCACGATCCGTAGCACGGGCACTGGTGATATTCACCGCACCGCCAATCGCACTATTGCCTAACTGGACAGGCACTGTGCCGCGGTAAACCTCAACCCTGTCCGCCTGCAATAACTCGATGTGGCTTAAGTTTACGCCACCACCTGCGGCTTCATTAAGTAACACGCCATCAACGTAAACATTTACCTGCTCAGCAGTTGAACCCCGCAGAGAGATACTTGAAAAGGTACCCAGCCCACCGCTCTGGCGATACTGCACACCGCTTTGGGCAGCGACTACCTCTGCCAGTGAACCCCCTGCCTTTTGTAACTCTTCTTTCTCTATGACCTCGCGAAAACCGGTGAATTCGCCTTCCGGGGTATCGCCGATCTCAAAGGGCGTTGCGGTTGATTCTGAGGATGGAGCAACAATTTCAATCACCCCTAAATCAGCCGCTTCGACAGATAAACCGATCACCACCAACAACACAGCGGACATGACCGCTCCGGTCCCTTTCGGACCCTGTGCCAATAGTGTTGTCAGTGATGGTTTCAAAGCAAAGCCCGCTCGGCATGTTGGTATCTGTAAACCACAGGCGGGGGCATGGATGAGAGAAATGCAAAAATCTGCAGTCCCGCACCAGACACCTCGCCAGGCAGAATCAAATAATCATCGGCGGATATCCTGACTTGCGGGTCATCACAGTTATTTCAGCCTTCCCGGCTTATCGCCAGTGGCCGGATACACGAGTACCCATGAAATGCTGCTTTCCGCTTACAGTTGCGAGGGCAGTCGAGGTTTTTGCACATGGCAGCACCCCGTTCCCCACAGCCAGCCAACAGGCCAGCTGTCCTTTACAGGACCGATCGGTGCAGAATAGTGCCCCAAAAACTACTGGCATTCAAGATAAAGATGATTAAATCCGCTGATAGTTTTCGGTCATGCTTAGGAGCATTGATTGCACCCCGGCGGACGAGGTGCTACCGGAGCGTTATCTCTTAAACACCTAAACTATCAGGGGCAGACACCGACCCCGAATTTCAGATAGCATGCGCGCTTGTTTAACCAGTCGCGATGCTCATGAAACCAGACTCCTATAGCAATGCTTACCAACGGGCATGCAAAGCATTAGATCAAAAGACAAAACCGCCAGGATCACTCGGGCAGCTGGAAAAAATCGCCGCGCAGCTCAGTGCCCTGCAAAATACGTTAACCCCCACAGCAACCAAAGCCCGGACACTCATTTTTGCGGCTGACCATGGTGTCGTTGCCGAGGGAATCAGCGCCTACCCACAGGACGTTACTCGACAAATGCTTTTGAATTTTGCCACCGGTGGTGCGGCGATAAACGCTATCTGCAATGCACACCAGATAGAACTGGAAGTAATCAATACCGGTGTATGTGGTGAACCGGTCGACGGTGTACTGAATTATAAAATTGCCAATGGTACAGCCAATTTTAGCAAGTCCTCTTCGATGACAAAACCACAGTTGCAGCAAGCATTAACCGCTGGTGATGAAGCCATTGATCGCGCCAAAGCACAAGATGTTACGATTGTTGCCATTGGAGAGATGGGCATTGGCAATACCACTTCTGCTGCGGCAATGGTGGCAGCCATCTGTGAAGTGCCTTCGGCAAAAACAACAGGGCGAGGTACCGGTCTTGATGACGCAGGTGTCACTCATAAACAAAAAATCGTTGATCAGTCTCTAACGTTACACAGTAGCCGCAAACCGATCGACATTCTGCAACACCTTGGTGGATTTGAAATAGCTGCTATGTGTGGCGCGATGCTTAGATGTGTTGACACACCAATAGCCATAGTTGTCGATGGTTATATCGCAACGGCTGCGGCACTTTGTGCTACTAAAATTAACCCGCAGGTTCAACAACATTTAATTTTTGCACACCAGTCAGCGGAGCCCGGACATATCATCGCCCTCGACCATTTAAATGCAAATCCTTTGCTTCAACTGGAATTGTGTCTGGGTGAAGGATCGGGCGCAGCACTGGCAATACCGTTGATTCGCAGCGCTGTTGCTATTCTCAACGACATGGCGACCTTCGAGTCGGCTGGCGTTGATCGCGAAATCAGCTAATGCCTTACAAACAAGCGATTAATCGATACTTTGTTGCGCAGATGTTTTTAACACGTCTGCCAACACCTGCAAACCTGCAATGGTCCGAAGAAGAACTGGCCGCAAGTACCTCATGGTTTCCGGCGGTTGGCATCACCATTGGCGCTATCGCCTCAGCGGCCTGGATCTTCGGCAACCTGTTATGGGAACCGCATATAGCCGCCGTCGCGGCAGTAGCAGTCGCTATTATTGCGACAGGGGCTTTCCATGAAGACGGTCTTGCAGATTCAGCCGACGGAATTGGCGGCGCTTTTGAACTGGATAAGAAACTCGCCATAATGCGTGACAGCCGCATTGGCACCTATGGCAGCGTCGCTTTAATAGTTGTCACTATCAGTAAAGTGATGGCACTGGCAATGGTCCCGCCCTCAATGATAGTCGCAACACTGATATCTGCACATGTCATCGCACGCTGGTCTTCTGTGCCACTAATCTATAACAACCTATATGTCAGAGAACAAGGCACCGGCAAACCTTTCGCAGCAACAGTCACCAAAACCCGTTTACTGTATTCCAGCCTGTTTACCCTGATAGTGACCGCTCTGTGCGTTCAGCTCAAAGCACTTGCCCTGTTAATTGCAGTATTTATGTTTCTCTGGATTGCACAGACCTGGTTACGACGAAAGCTCGGCGGCATTACCGGAGACACACTCGGCGCAGTGAATTCACTCACAGAACTGCTGGTCTATCTGGTACTGACAGCACAGCTTTCACAGTAGTCAGTAACCGCGCAACAAAATACCGACCCCGTTCATCCTCGCGCCCCCGATCATTGGAATGCAAAGCGATAGATGCGCCCGGCGCTTATCGTCCCTACAGCTAAAGAAAAACAACATCCGAATGATTCACTAAACAAGCTATTAATTCACTGATCAAGTGATCAACTCCTACACACCACCCCTTCAACAACCTTAACCGCAACCACCACACGCCCTGGCCTGGATTATTCATAAGGCGACAAGTAAATATTAGCGATAATTCTATGTATACAGTTCCAAATCACTTTTTAGCACCTTTTTAAAAATAGCAGTGTGTCTGTTCGACGCCAGAGGAAAACCTGGACGCCCCATACTGACTAAAATTAGGCTCATGAATAATCCAGGCTAGACCACAACCCCGTTGCCATGCACTTGCTTTTGCTTTTGCTTTTG
>CAZNOB010000167.1:0-11117 GCA_964574535.1 uncultured Granulosicoccaceae bacterium
TGCCAGACACAGGAGAAAGTAACAGTGGTTGACCTGATTAAATCGATAGACAGCACAACGAATCTGGCTGGTACCAACCGACTCGAGCTCATCGTTTTTACGCTTGGCAATGAGGATGAATCAGGTCGGCAGACGCCTTACGGAATAAACGTATTCAAGGTGCGTGAGCTTATCACGCTACCAAAACTTGTAAAAAAGCCGATGCGCCATGAGTGCAGCCCTGGAATTGCTAACGTCCGCGGCAACGCTGTCCCGGTAATCGATCTGCAGAAGTACTATGATTACCCACAAACCAGCGATCAGAATATCCTGGTGATCACCGAGTTTAACTCCACCACCCAGGGCTTCATAGTGAACAAAGTCGAGCAGATAATTCAACTCGACTGGAAAGATATTAGCGAACCACCCCGTACTGTGACGGAGCTCACCGGCGCCAAGTACGGCAACACCCTCACCGGGATCAGTGTCCTGTCAGATGACACATTGCTGATGGTTATAGATGTAGAGCAGATCATATCTGAAGTACTGGGTTCGGATATCGATCGCATCGCCGCCGTAGATATGACAACACGAAATCGCGACCTGACAATTCTTTTTGCCGATGATTCGCGTGTAGCCAGAGCGCAAGTAAGTGCCATTTTGAAGAAAATGGGAATAAATTATCACTGCACTGTAAATGGCAAAGAAGCGTTCGATCTGCTCGATAAACTTGCCACGGAGGCCGAGGCAGAAGGTAAAGAGTTGCGAGACTCACTAAGCGCAATAATCACTGACGTCGAGATGCCTGTTATGGATGGCTACATGTTAACCCGACGGGTCAAAGAGGATCGCAGATTCGATGGTATACCGGTCATGATGCACTCATCACTCTCTACCGAAGAGAACATTCGATTAGGTGAAAAGGTTGGCGTTGATGCCTACATACCCAAGCTCAAGCCGCAGGAGTTTTCCGAGCAGCTCGACAGACTAATCAACCAACCACGCAAGTCTGCAGCCTGACGTTTCAATCGCCGATGCTAATCACCAATGCTATTGTCGCGATTGGCATGAGATAGAAACGACGATAAATTTTCACTGGCGCGCCGTGAGGGCGCGTTAGCATTCGTAGAGATCCTGCTGCACCAACTCCTGGTGTTTTCCAATGCCGTGAGCGGACGCAAAATACGCGTGCGCAACGACAATGCGATAGGCTCAGATGTAGAGCCGATATTGAAGCGGTTATCCATTTCACTGGAACATTGGCTATATTTATATGCAAACTATGAAAGAAGATTCGAAGGTTAGGAAGGATCTGCTCATTCCCGTGAGCAAGCTCTGCCAGGTATTTGGTAGAACGCCGCGGCCGAATCTAGCTACTAGTAGTGAGTTACCTTCTTTAGAACATTCCTCAAAATATAAATACCAATTTCACTAGAGTGCAATGGTGTCCTGTGCCTTGACTTTGGTAAAACTCCATTTCTCACCACATTCACTGGCATTTTTCATCATCGTGTCACACTGCTGTTTATAAAAATAGAATTTTTTCCCCCGATAACTTCTCGATGCTATTGGCGATAAATAAATATTATACGATGAGTGACTATGTAAATGAATGCTCCTTAGTATCCATGGGGAATTTAATATTTAATGTTTAATGTTTAATGTTTAATGTTTATTTACTGAGTTCCTCTGATTGGATATCCGCCTGTTCTAATTAAAAGTTAAGATAAGGCGCTTCAATATTGCCATAGTCGCCCAACGAGATCCATAGGAAGAGCATGAATAACAAAAATAAAACATAGGCGCTGCGCCTGCTAACAAAGTACTTCATACTAAAATACACCATGCGCGACGCTAGATAAAGCGACGACGTATGCCAGGGATAATATTCTTACTATTGATGGCCATACTTTCTTACGTAGTGACCACGGCAAAAAAAATGCCAGTGCTAAGCCATGGAACAATCCCCAAAACAAAAATCCTAACGAAAGCTCGTGCCATGCTCCCATAAAAATAAATGCGAGCACAAGTGCCAGTTTTGGCTTGCTGGTGTAGACCAATAGTGGTAGATATAAATATTGCATGACAAAATCCGCCATTGATCGATGCCATCGTTTCCAGAAATCCGCAATATCGCGCGCCATGTGTGGTTTGTTGAAATTCTCCGGTACTTCGAAACCAAAAAGCATTGCAGATCCTTCGGCTATGCGTGAATATCCGTAAAATGAACAGAACAGAAATATGAACGCTATTAAAGAAGTAACTCCTTGATTCAGAAATATGTTGAGCCAATTACTATTAGGTGATATCGCATATGCGTACTTTGCATTGCTTAAGGCAATGTTAACGAACCCAGAAATTGCAAACAAGTAAACAAAGCCTTCAAATGTTCGGAATATACCTTCGCTATAGTTAGGAACGGAATTTTTCTTAAGCTGATCCCATATATTCAATCCGTCGAAAATCGGCCCGGATGGCACAGACGTATAATTGTATGTAGCAAGGATCAATGCGGAAATAAAGTCGGAAATTTCAGCCTTTTTCTTGATCGAGTTGGAGACTGTTATCATCTGGCGTACAATAAAAAACGCACTTCCTAGCCATAAAATGGGGCTTGATTCAAAAAGTAATTTCGGGGCGAACAAAAGCGTCAAAATCAGGTACGGCAGTATTGATCTGCGTTGAGAATTATTGGTGATTCTCCCAATGACAAAGATAGCCATGCTGAATACGAAACAGAAAAAAGAGAACAGCAAGGCAAGTGGATGAACAATAAATATTAATAACACACCTGGTGCTGTCAGCCAGACAAGTCTTGTCCACTTGTTACGTGGAGTAAGGTGGGCCATGCTTACCGAAACGAGGATCAGAACCAAAAATGAAACAGGATCAATCACGTTAGTTATTCCAGGCCGCTATTCAAATAATTGTTATCCATAACATATTGAGAGAATATGGCTGAGGTCAAGGTGCCTCCAGTGTTTGGTGCCAAGTGTGCGTCATCAAACCAAAAATGATCTAACAGTGGTCCAGCTTGGCTGAGTATGTCAAAGGTGTGAACGTGTGGCCATCTTTTATTGAGCTCCTTGAGCTCCTGATTATCTACAAGCTGCCCATTAAGTGGTAGCGGTAAGAGAATAACTGGTACATTGGCTTTTGTAAGGAAATTGACCATGGATTCCAGGATAATCATCTCACCCGAGCGGAATATTTTTTCAAAGTCATATCGGTAAGTTTCCTGTGCTTGTGAAGTATCAGAAACTGTAGTTTGATTTTCTTTTGGTCTATTTTTAAAATCAGTGTGAACATCCTCTATGACAGAGGAAGGTGATCTGGATTTTCCCGTACTATCAAATCCGAAATATAGACCCGATGGCCAATTTGGTTCTCTTCTCATGTCTTCCTGACTGCAACCTTCAGTGCTCCAATGATCTAAAGGATGTTTTGCAAACTGGTACGTCAGTGCACCAGCACGCGTTACTAACCCCTGTAATTTGAATCTTAATTTGTTGATCGCGGTCTCACTCTCGGTATAAGGCATAGAGACAGCTGCACTATTTGATATTTGCGCAAATGTCATGAGGTTAACATCACGCTGATAAAGACTATATTCAGGCAGTAATTTTATATTTTCCTGCTGTAATTTACTAATAGTTCGGTGTGACATCGACATTAACTCAATGACAACCAATTTTGGCTTCCCTCTATTGCGGAGGTAGTTTTCCAAAATTGAATGACTCAACCTATAGGTATTGCGTGCAATAGCAAAACGCTCTACGGTTAAAGTTGGATCTTTCAAGGAATGTGAGAGCATTCCCTCTATAGCTTTTGAATCAAGAGCAGCGCCTGATCGACTAGAACCAATCAACACTACATCTGCTGCGGGCAAGACGCTTCTACTTAATAAAAAATTACAACGTGTGAGTGTAGTAACCGGACCACCGCGAGTTTGATCTAGCGTTACTAGTCCAACTAGAAGGCAAATGCCAAAAGACAACCAAATACTACTTGGAGACAGGGTGTTCATAAAGTCAAGTAATTAAAGAAAGTAGTGCATTTCGATCGAGCTTTCCATGTGAGCTTAGTGGAAACTTTTCCAATTTGATAGTTCGTTGAGGAATCATATATGCTGGTAGTCCATGAGTATCATCACCTGGGGATGGGTGACCTGCAGCATCATCAACAAACAGAACTAGTTCTGTCGGTAGTTGTGGTGGGTAGGCGACTACGGCTAATTGATTCGTATGATAGAACGCTCGAAGGCTATGCTCTATCTCATAAAGTTCGATGCGATGGCCACCAATTTTGACCTGGGTATCGAGCCGACCCAGATAAAATATCGTACTGTCCCGCCAGAGCACGAAATCTCCAGAGCAATAGTATTTAGTCCCATTGGCGCATTCAATGAACGGGCTAGCTACACCTGGTGTTGAATAACCATCAAATTGTTGTGGAGTTGAAAGTAACAATTCTCCGGAGCATCCTTCCTGGGCATCATCGGTAGCAATAATTTTATCTTCAATCAAAAGGGCTGTAGTGCAATTCGCCAATGGCTTACCAATACTTAGAATACCGTTTTCAGTAAGTTCCGTCTCATTCTTCCAGCTCATTGCAGTAACAGCTACTGTGCACTCGGTAGGACCGTAAGTATTCCATAAGATAGTGTGTGGTGCTGCCTCTAACCACTGTTCAGCAATTCCCGCTGTAAGTGCTTCGCCATTAAATATACTCAGCCTCAGATTGTCGAGTGCTCCGTTGTAGTTTTGACCATTCTTGAGAAGGACTCTGGACAGTGAAGGAACTGCTGTCCAAACGGAAATGGCATTTCTCTTAATGAAATCCGCAGGATTAAATAGATCTATTGGGCTCGCCGGACACAGTGTACATCCATTTAATAAAGCAAGAAATATTTCCTGAACGCTCACATCGAAAGATAGCTCGCATACTTGTGAGCAAATATCGTCAGATTTATATTTAATTACTTTGCTTATGTTATCTAAGAAGGAAACCAAATTTCCGTAAGTGATAGGTACTCCTTTTGGCCTTCCGGTTGACCCTGACGTATAGAGCTGATACGCGATATCTCCTACCTTACTGTTTCTTCCATAGCCGTCATCTTTTATAGCATGAAATTTCTCACAAGATAATACTACAATATTCTCATCAAATTTCTCGGCGATAGATCGACTGGATTCGTCATACACAATGATTGATACATTTGCTTGGTTGGCTATTTCCTTTAGTCGAGTAAGAGGGTAGCTAGTGTTTAGAGGGACATATGTAATCCCAAGTCTAACTGAAGCTATCATAGTCGCATAAGCGTTTGCAGAACGCCCTAGCAACACTCCTATGGTTCCGTTCACTGGGTTTTTGGAGCTAGCGTAACTTATGGCATCGTGAATTTTTTTTGATAATTTGCCAAGTTCATGATATGTGATTTGGCCTGTAGCCTGACTTACAGCGATTTTTTCTGCATTTTTTTCAAACGAGAGATTTAACTGTGAAAGTAAATTCTCTCTGTGGCTAATGTCTGAATCAAGCTGCATTTTGTGTCACATTGGAGCTGACAAATTCAATAATGCTTCTTATCGAAATATAATGAATTGCATCATCAAAATTTGGGGAAATTGAAAAGGAGTCATTTATAGCAGTGAATACTGCCATAAATGCGAGCGAGTCCCAGGATGCTATTGTCTGCATTGAGTCATCTATGCCAATAATCTCAGCTTCAGAATTAATACTATTTAGAGTGTCTTGCACTACGCTAATAACTGTCTCACTTATATTTGTCACAAATTCTCTCCTCTAAGGGTGCTGCCAATTTTTCGAATAGTGAAATTTCTGATTTCGTCCAGGTGCATAACGGTCCAATTTGGTATTTCCCTCTGCTATTGAGTTTGTTTCTCGATTGATCTACACAGAATCTAATGTTTGAAGATGAAAATACCCCCAGAGCCTGAAGCACCTCGGTCCAGTATGCTGAAGGGTCTTCTGTTAGTGTCTCGAAAAACACTGGAGTACAACCGGACTCAGTTTGGCTCAATTTTAAAAGATGCGAATTAATCGTGGACCAAAGCCATATGTTTCGTTGAATTGCTGACCATCCCTGCCACAACTTCCCATGCTCACTGTGTTCCTCTGGTTTTAGCCTGCCCATTGCAATAAACTGTTCTCTAGCAGTGAGTTGTTTTTTATTGTCTGGCCAACCAGCAGGCTGTTTGTCCTCACCATCGACGATAGTGGCGGATCGGACGAAATCCTCACAACCCCGAAATACAATTAATCTTATCGATTTTGGGTGTATTTTTTTTAAAGCAGATAATATAGGAGAATTGTAGTAGGCTAAGTCAATCAGCAGGTCCGTACCTTCTGCAGCATCTGAGAGTATTTTTGTGTTGCGCATTTTTTGGACAGTTTCGAATGCGTACTTCTCATCGTACCAGGCATGACGGTTCTGCAAATTTATCAAAGGTAATACTGGCACCTGACTTTCAGCCACCTTCTGTCCTTCGTGGAGTGCTACTACGCGAGGGAGAGAGGCGAGAGTGGAAGCCATGAACATGGTTGCTGTCCGACCCGTGCTTGCACAAAAAGCTAAGTTTGGCGTCGCAATGTGCTCCTCATGATGTTGTATATATTTTTCCATTGGTGGGTCCGTACGATATTCTGGCAACATATATTTTAGGCTTAACTAAACCGAAATTGTCGATGGAAAATGCCCCGAGTTTGGACTCGCTACTAATTGATAATTGCAGGTGTTGTGGATCTATTTTAGATCCAGATTATTTCTTACATTTGATTTTCGCATCTTCCATATTGATGCATCTACTATGTAATGATGGAAGTTTATTGTTTGATAGACAATCATTGCCGCCGCAATTGAGGACACTCCGAAGACAGTGCTTACTGCATCGACTCCGTATAATTCAATGAGGAAGTAGGTTGCAGACGATAATGCCAGCGTCGCACCAAGGTAAAGTGCAACGTTATTGTTCTTGCTCAATGTTGATATAAGTACATGCTTAGTATCTAACTTTCCTTTAAATCGTTTGTTGTTAAAATGCCATACAAACAAGATATACTGTGCATTATGCCAAATATTTATCACAAGCCAGCCAAAATTTATTTCATCAAAAACAACATAGGCGAAAGTAAATATTGTGAAGTGGCTCATCATGTACAGGAACCAGGGAAGGCTGGAATTTCCGCTGTAAAGACTTTTTAGATTTACTATCAACCACCATAGAAATCCAGCGCATGCAAGAGCATTCACTGCTATCTGGAGAGTAGGTGGAATTGATAGCGTTTCAACTGGCATGAACAAGAAATGGTCTGGAGATCGTGCTGAAAGATTGACAATGCCTGCGAAAGGAACAAGGTAAAAAACGATGCGATTTGCTATGTTTGCACTTAAATCGATTTTGCCTGCCCGTCCGGCGTATGCTTTCGAGATTCCTTCACTCTGGCGTGTGTAGTGGTACCATTGCCAGTGCAAATATATTGTTGCAAGTAGCCATGGGCCGACCAACAGCACTCCGCTAGTTACACCTATTGCAACTAAAATAGGTAAATAAATAACTTTGTTTTTATGTTCACGCCAACTATCTGAGTCGAACGTGAGGCGAGTATACGTAGCAGCTACATGGTGATATCCCAAGAGCCACAAATCTAAGGTAAGAACCAATAAGAACGTTTCTGGCTTTAACGCTACAATCAATCCAGATACGATTGCTATGATGGCCAACCCTCCAATGAAGCCAATATCGAAGTACATGCCCCGTAGCCAAGGGTGATCCAAGGCTTGGTTTTCTGAAATTGAGCTATACGCCATTTCGTATCTCAGGTTAAATTATTGCCACAATTACTATTTTAACGACTATCGACTGCATATAATGAACCTCCATATCTGGTCTTTGCCGATTGTGGCCGACTAATTACCACCGGCACGGCTATTGCTTTGAGCCTGTGATTTTGTTGCGAGGAGTCCGCGATATTCCGCATCCTTAGTTATTCCTCTACTTATGGCGAGCAAAGAGAGAGACAGTCATCAATATAAAAATGTGAACTGGGTCACTTAAATTCAATGGAGTTGTGAAAAACGACTGTCGCTACATTCAATGGAGGAACAGAAGATCGGGAATAACGAAAAAGCAAGCAATAAAACATTGGAAACCAACTTATTGACAGGACCAAACCACTTGTTTGTGGCATGAAGACCGAGCAGTGCTGTAGTTAAACAGCCATGCAAGGCCGCAGCGGAGAAGGTTGGATGCCTGCTTCCAGCATGACGCAAAAAAGAGCTCGAGAGATAGAAAATACCCTATGCTCGCTGACGGACTAGTTGTGCAGTGATCCGTGCGATAGCCTGTAATGGGTTGTGAATCAAAACCAGTCTAATATCATACACCCGCTACTCATTGAATTGGCTATTGTTCGCAGTTGATGCTTATGGCTAGTAGCCAGAAGACAATGCGTATGAAGCTCAATGTGAATTCTTCACTTTAGTCAAAATGTTTGACATAAAGTGCTGAAGCAAGAATTACAGCAGCCCTTGGCAACTTCAGAAAAATCCTACCATGGCACCAAGGAAGATCACCTATCGAAATCTCTGGCGCCAGACCGATACCCGGACACCCACTCTAAATAGTCAGCAGATCGTCATTTAGATTATTGGGATTTCTAATTAAATATTCACGACCACCACTTCCGACAAGAACCTCGATAACGAATAGTTATACGCGATATCTACCGCATGCGCACGGATTCCAGCTGATTGCGATCAGCTACTCATCACCAAGAGCCTTTTAGAATCTTTGCCTATGAAAAGGCAGTATCAGAGCTAATGCTGGGGACAATCCACAGTACAGTAGTCAAAGACAGCTTATACGTGTTAACTCAGAACAAAGCATCTATGACCGATCTTCCCGGTATTCCCTTATACCCCAGCCTCTCACACGCAGCCCGTTGCGAGTGCATTACACCCACCAGTAACTTAAAGCGGCTTTCGAAAAGTTGCATCATATACAGCCAGTTATCATCGTCTATTTCCAGCCTTTTCAGTATATTCGGAAACTCGCCATCGATTGCACCGCACTTGCCATCCCGGATCTGTCTGCTCGTCCAATCCACCAAATCAAGATAGTCTGTCAATCGAAACGGCAGCCCTTCCGGCATGGCTGCTCGTGGATTACCTGCAAAGCCTTGTAGCTGTCTTGGATGTTTGGCGATAACACCTTCCGCCCTGCCCTCACTCTTTGCTGCTTCGCACCGCCGTTTAATGGACGTTTGAGCTGATGCCTCCGGTGTCGTGACCATCTGCGCCCTACCGGATTCAGATCGACGTATCTGTTTCAAGCCACGCAATAGTAAACGCTCAGTTTTGATCTCGGGAATAACCACATACTTAACTGGAAAGACCAATAACTGGGCAAAGGTCGTCTGCTATTATAGGTTCAAACAATTGGCGTAATAAGTTGTCGTCGCTGGCCAGTCACTAAACACGCCCAATACGCCGACATCCTTTGCCAGAACATCAAGCACCTGAAACAACGCGCTGTCGCTAGTGATAGCGGGCTTGATGGTTTGATAATACCATCCACCGCCACTCGCCAGGGAGCCGGAACGCTCCAAGGTCCAGCCGACTAATTCAAGACCCGCCTCTTTCGCTGCGACTGCATAGTCTGAAGGACCAATCTTACCGTCACTATCCAGAGTTAGCATCATCCACAATGGCGGAGCTAAAATAGCTACACCGGCGTCTGATAGCTCTTGCATTGACGGTTTCCACGACTTCTCTTTGCTCACGTCGAAGCTGGAATCACGGAAACGACTATCAAGCCATGCGGCTTGTTTACCAAAATCAGGCGTTTGATTTATCCAGTATTTGACGTCTTTAAGGCTGAAGCTTTGCAGAAAAACGTTTTCAGGCTCAACAGCATGTTTAACGTATTCATCAACTAGCGCTTGGGCGTACTGCTTTTGCGATAACTCCGCACCATTTGTTAACTTAAACGGCATAGGCACCTGGGGCGCTTTTAATTCAGGAATCATTTTAACGCCAAGCGACTTAAACAACTGAATGCTTTCGGCGTGCGTCATTAGCTCTCCACTTGTGACGGTTGCTTGTTCGTACGGCGTGCCTTCTAATGACAAATAATCATCAAGTGTCTTAGCGTCTTTGTTGGCCTTATCGAAGCGCCCTTCCAGTGATTTAAACTCCAACGCAGTGATGTCTGAGGTACAACACTTGACATCACTAAACGGCGTGGCGCTACTCATATCTGGAGGCATGCTGCATTTTTGCGCTAATGGTGTTTGTAGAATATTGGTTGAAGAATGCAAATCACACTGCGAGTGCCGGCAGACTAACTCACCGTCGTTAGTAAACGTAACATCACACTCGACTATGCCAGCACCGCTACTTACTGCAGCAAGATATCCTTCACGAGTGTGCTCAGGGTATTTAAAAGGCGCACCACGATGACTGATTGAAAAGTCTGTTCGAGTTGCTGTGTTAGCAGCACACGCACCAAGCGTAGATTTAAGTTCACCAGCAGGTAAATCAGCAATCAAATGTGCCGGGCGTTCTCCGACATCGATAATATCAGCGGCGCTAACGAAAATTGGTGTAGATAAAAGCAAAGCTATCGCGATGACTTGCAGTACAAATCCCGATGACTTCAACTTACAATAACCCATGCCTTCACACTCCTGAGAAACGATTAACCTACAGACTTATTCTGCCCATGTCACAACACTTAAAGCAAATTTTTTTAACTGGACAGCCACTTTAAATAGTCAGCAGATCGTCATTTAAATTATTTGAATTTCCAACTAAATATTCACGACCGCCACTTCCGCCTAGAACCTATATATCGAAGTGTTACGCGAAATATCTACTGCGTGCACACGGATTCCAGCCGTTTGCGATCAGCTACTCATCTTCAAGGGTCTTTGAGAATCCTGCCTATGAAATGGCAGCATCGGTGGTAGTGCTGTGGATACCCTACAGTACCGTGGTCAATGACAACCTATGTGGGCTGACTCAGAACAACGCATCTATGGCCGACCTTCCCGGTATTCTCTGATACCCCAGCTTTTCACACGCAGCCCTTAGCGAGTTCATTGCACCTACCAGT
>CAZNOB010000168.1:0-11083 GCA_964574535.1 uncultured Granulosicoccaceae bacterium
TGTTGTTCGAATGATTGTATGTCAGTTGTCAGATGCAAGTCTACGCGGTAGAAGTAATAATTGTTGGTCTTCCAAGTATAGAATACAGTTCATTAAAATAAGTTCTACGAAATATTTTATTGTGCTTGCAACCGGCAAATGAAGCGGACAATTTTCCTGTATTTACTGACTTTCCTTGTTACCCTGTAGTCCCGTAGTGCGCCCAATGTTTCGTGGATACCCTCGGGAAGGAGTTCCCGGAATAAATTTGACGTTATTTAAGAGTTAGCCAGGCTCCATCATCCTTGCAAGGAATTAGCAAGATACAGATCCCAATGTATTCTCGTGAACATCATTGATTTCTTTTGGTTGTAATTTTGCTATTTCTTAAAGTACGCAGCGTTGGAATCAGGAGCCTGCGTGGCAGAACTTCAGCGACTGTGAACGCTTCCTGACGATGTGTTTTTATCAGCGATTTTCAGCAAGTATGAAAAACTAAACACCCTGAGCTTTTGAAAAATTCCCTCGCTGTGGCGCGATCTCGCATCACGTACTACTAACACGCAGAATAGTGGCGAGCCGTTTGGAAAATTCGATAAGTATGTATAGAAGTCACTGCCGCCATAGCTGCGTTGACTGTGGTTGATCAATTTCAGGTTTGACGCAGGCGCTGCTATGCCTGCCGACATACGCATTTGCTATGACAGCTGTGGCTGTGAAAAGTTCGTTACCGAACTTCCCGCGCAGCTCACCAGGTTTGCGCGCAGGCTTCGTTGATGGTTGTCATCAAATCTCACCAATTGATTACTATCCGGGTCGGGTTTTCTTACAAGGAGACTGATGAGCACGCCTCCAGTGTTACTGCCGCATACATCAACTGTCTTGTTGTGATTGTGCAACTAGCCTGACAGGCTCCAGTCTGTATAATTCCAATTGTCTTGGTAGATCGGGAGAAGTATATGCGGCAGTTATTATTGCTGATTTTCGTCGGACTGTTACAGATTGCGCCACCGGTATCAGCAAGTGAGTCCACACTGGCAGCTCCGGCAGACGTCTCAAAGTATCGAGCCTGGGTAAGTGAAATGAAAACCCTTCATCGCGGGCCTTTTCAGCGGTTGAGGTGGTTCTGTAATGATGGAACCGTGTTTCCGCCAAAGCCCTATCCCTGCAAAGATCGTGGTGGCGGTCATCAACACGGGCAGTGGAGCGAAAAAACCCTGGAACTACGTGAGCAAGGCTATCTGTTGGCCACTTTGCTCGCTGGTCAGGATGCAGAAGAACTTGCAGATAACCCCGACTTTCGAAACATCTATGCCCAGTTACTGATTGAACGTTTTTTAGTCAGCGCTGACGACGGCTGGATTTTGCGCAGAGCCTTGTTTTATCGAGGTGCTATTCAGGAAGAAGACGAGCGTGCGGTAGCTCGTGAGCTGCTGGTGGAGCTGGCTTCACGTGATCAATGGATCGGGCCACGCTTTGCCGCGCTCAGGGTAGGGGTGAGAATGCTGCCACACGGTAGCAATAGCGCGTCAATTCAAAAAGTGCGGCAAGTATCGGCATCATTGTCAGACAGAGATGAGCGCTTCAAGCCACTGCGTGCAAAAATTCATGGTAGTCCGGGAGCGGAAGATGCGGCAAGCGTGCGCAACTATGCAAAGGGACTGGCTAGTGCTGCGCAAAAACAGCCCTATCTTGATTTAGCTGATGAGATCGATGCGATCTACCAGGCCGCGCCACTGGATGCAGAGCTTGAGGATATGGCAGCGCGATACACAGCAGCGCCATGGTTGCAGCAGATGCTTAGACAGTCAGCGACAGCACTCAATGATAATGCTTCGGCGGGTAGTCGATTTATAGTAACAAGTCAGTTACTGGCTGACCTGCGTAATGCCTTGCCACGTATCAGGTCTTCGAAAGTTCGGCTGGAAATACTGGATTTTAGTCTGAGGGTAGAGATAGAAAATTTCACTGCCGCTACACTTTTGCAATCTGAATTGCTGACGGCAACGCGCAAGCAGCAATTGGCACTGCTGAAATCTGCCGGGCAGGCATCGTTTGGTACCGGTGTGATCAATGCTCGCTTGCTCAATGAGATGGAAAAAACGCTCGATTTATTGTCTAAAGACGATCTGCAGTTAGACCAGTACCTGCAAGGCCTGGGCTATCTTGGCCGTGCGCCGGGCTGGGGAACGCAAACTCTGCGCATGCACTTCTATGAATCGATGGAGAAGCTTGCTCAGATCGAACCACTGGCTTTGCTGTTCATTCAGGATCAGTTACGTGGCAGCCCGTTGCTGGTGTTTTCAAAAATGCTTGATGGCCTGTCACGCGATGCAAATCAGTTGGCGGGAGTGAAGCATCGCTTGTTCGACGTAGATGTCGGTGTGGGTTTTACGGCACTGAATCCCGGTCTTGCAAGGGGAACCCTGCATATTGCGCCGGATCTGGGTGAGTTGGAGAATTTTAAATCTGATGGCATATACCTGTTGCCGGAAACAATAGCTGAATTACCCCCGGTGGCTGGTATTTTAACCGCCGGTGAAGGTAACCCGCTGTCTCATGTTCAGCTGCTGGCCCGTAATCTGGGTATACCTAATGTCACCGTTAACGATACGGTGATGGCGGAGTTGTCAAAGCACGATGGTGAGCAGATAGTCATGGCTGTCAGTAAATCGGGGCTGGTTGAAATTTCGTCCTGGTCCGATAAGTGGAATGCCATATTCAAAATCACTGATGCTGCCAGTGGTGTAGTTATTGAACCTGATCTGGAGAAGCTCGATCTTGGCGTTCAGGAGATGGCGCAGCTGGATAATTTACGCGCCGTAGATTCAGGGCGCATAGTCGGTCCAAAAGCTGCCAAGCTCGGTGAATTGCGTGCCCAGTATCCAGGGCAAGTGTCTCGCGGGCTGGCTATTCCTTTTGGTATTTTTCGGCAGGAAGTGTTTGAGCAGCCTTACCCGGGTGGTGAAGGCACTGTGTTCGAGTGGATGGTTGCAAGCTATGCGAAACTCGATAGCCTGCCCGCAGGCAGTGATTTGCATGTAGAAAATACCGAGGCTTTCCGCGCTGAGCTATATGACACTGTTATCAATACAGAGCTAAGCGCAAACTTTAAAAACAAGCTGCGCGCTGCGATGAATGAAACCTTTGGTTCGGATAATCCCCCCGGTGTTTTTGTTCGTTCTGATACCAATGTTGAAGACCTTGCAGGATTTACCGGAGCCGGTCTGAATCTGACACTGCCCAACGTTGTGGGCTTCGACAATCTGTTAAGTGGTATTAAAAGGGTTTGGGCATCGCCTTTTACTGCACGGGCATTTGCATGGCGTCAGTCACACATGAGCAAGCCGGAACATGTCTATACTTCAATACTATTGCTGGAGTCAGTGGCATCTGATAAGTCTGGTGTTCTGGTTACGCAGGATATCGATACCGGTGACAGAAACGTGGTCTCAGTGGCGATCAATGAAGGTCTTGGTGGTGCAGTTGACGGCCAGGCCGCTGAATCCCTGCGAATTGCACTGGACGGTTCAGAGGTGCAGGTACTGGCGACGGCGACCGCGCCCTGGCGTCGTGCACCTAACCCCTCAGGCGGGCTGAGTATTCTTCCCAGTAGTGGTAGCGATGCAGTGCTTGAACCTGTTGAGATAGAGCAGGTAATAGAGTTTGCTCAGCACCTGCCAGAGAAGTTTCCGTCGATAACCGATGACAGGGGAAATTCTGCGCCGGCGGACGTTGAGTTTGGATTTGTAAATAATCAATTGCGTCTGTTTCAGGTGCGTCCGTTTCTGGATAGTAAATTGGCGCAAGGTATCAGTTACCTGCAACAAATGGACGCGCAACTGGCAAACACACGTTTGATCGAAGTGAATATGAATGGAGTCCCTGAGTTATGAAAATATTAAGCAAATTGAGTTCGGCATTAATTATTCCTTCGCTGCTGGCGACTGCCTCCACTGGCATGGCTTATCCTCTCGATGGTTATGAAGACACTGGAATCCGGCGCGTAGAAGGTGCTCGCCTGGCAAACGAAGGTTTGGCGGCTGGTAGTCCTCAACCTCCGGGGGCTATGCTGACGACCGAACAGGTTGATTTAAGACTGACAGGTAAAAGTGTTACTTTGCCGGCGGTTGATCCTGCTTTTGCAGCACAGATTAAAAAACTGTTGGGCGCCAATTCGGGTAACTATGGAATAGCCGTATTGGATATCAGCAACCCGGACAATCCACGTTATGCTGAACACCGTGGCGATCACCGACAAAACGTTGGTAGTGTGGGCAAGTTGCTGGCCGCTGTTGGTTACTTGCAGGCGCTGGCGGATACCTGGCCGGATGATCTTGATAGACGCAAGGCAATACTGCGTGACTCCATTATCACAGCCGATAATTTTTCTCGCAGTGACCATCATAAAGTTCGTCTGTTTAATGTAGAGACTCGAAAACTGTCTCGTCGTGCGCTTAAAGATGGTGACCAGGGCTCCGTGTGGGAATATCTGGACTGGATGCTTTCTGTCAGCTCAAACTCTGCTGCAGCTATGGTTATGCGTGATGCTATGTTACTCAGCCATTTTGGCAAGGAGTATCCCGTCTCAGAAGAACGCATCGACACCTTTTTTTCAGATACACCGCGTGGTGAGTTAACCAGGCTTTTCCAGAAAACATTCTGGGAACCGATGACCCGAAATGGTTTGTCACTGGATCAGATTCGTCAGGGAAGTTTTTTTACCTACCAGGGCAAGGCTAACGTTAATGGTGGTGGAAACAGTTATGCCACTGCCCGGAGTCTGATGGAGATACTGCTTAAAATGGAAAGCGGTGTGCTGGTCGATGAATGGAGCAGTCGCGAGCTAAAAAGATTGCTATACATGACCGAGCGGCGTATTCGCTATGCTTCAGCCCCTATATTGAAGGAGGCCGCTGTCTATTATAAATCCGGGTCGCTGTACAAGTGTGATAAAACAGGCGGTGCCAAGTGCGTTGCCTATAGCGGTGATATATACAACTACATGAACTCAGTGGCCATCGTTGAGCAGGAGATCGACGGTGTGAAGCTGCACTATATGGCCACCGTGATTTCCAATGTATTGGGCAAGAACTCGGCGGTTGAACATCAGACGTTTGGTACGCGTGTGCACAAGCTGATCAGGGAGGAGCATGTTAAATAACTATCCCTGCCGGGGGCCTTCATTTTTGAACCAAAAACGGAAGCAAAAAGTCTTTTTGCGACTATTCGGCCCTCGGGTGCCTGCGGCATTTTGAGAGTGATCGTGCAAGTGGATGGCGCTTGCAGCCATCCATTGCTGACAGCGCTCTTTGCGCCACCCATGGCGCGCCGACCCATTTGCACGATCACTCTCAAAACTGATTAAACGCGGGTAGATCAAGAGCGAAAAGCAAAGGGCAAGAGCAAACGCTTTGCGTTTTTCTTCTGATGATCGTGCTAACTGGACTTAACTTGGTGTGTTGCCGAAAGCATCTCGATACTAGAAAACAGACACTTGTGCAGTTGTTAGACGAAAGTCTGTGCGGTAGATAGAAGTCTGCGTAGCGAGAACTAGCCATGGCGAGGGCCCTTGCCTTATTAAATGATGGTGCGATTATTTAAGGTGCATAGTTATTCTAATGCCACGAAAATGATCGATCCTTACTATCACCTTTGGTGCTCCGCCAGGGCTCGTTCGCAGTGCCGCGCAGTTCTAGCAATCAAGCGTATTGTTACGTTCCCAGTCACTGAGGTGTGCGGTATACGATCGCCAATCCTGCATTTTCAATTTCACATATGCATCGATCAGGTCATCTCCCAGGCTGGCGCGCAGGGTCTTACTTTTATCAAGCAGACGAATTGCGTCTAATAGATTGAGTGGTAATTTCTTCGCACCTTTTGCAGCAGTCGGATCTTCATACATATTGTTAAAGTATGGTTTACCCGGTTTGCGTTCTGAATCAATACCATCCAGTCCAGCTGCGATAAAGCCCGCCTGCATCAGGTACGGATTAGAAGCGCCGTCCATCAAGCGCAATTCAAAGCGGCCATCGTCTGGCACGCGAATCATGTGGGTTCTATTGTTACCGGAGTAGGTCACTGTGTTTGGAGCCCAGCTTGCGCCAGACCGGGTGACTGAAGCGTTAATACGTTTATAACTGTTGACGGTTGGATTGAAGATTGCGGTAAGTGCTTCGGCGTTGTGTATGATTCCACCAAGAAACTGGTACGCCAGTGATGACAAACCCAACTCTTGAGGGTCTTTTTTATCAAGGAATAAATTCTTGGTACCGCCTTTGTTCCATGCAGACACATGGGCATGGCAGCCGTTGCCGGTTAGGTCGGCAAAAGGCTTGGGCATAAAGGTGGCCCGCAGATCATGCATTTCAGCAATGGTTTTGGTCATGTACTTAAAAAACACATGACGGTCTGCAGTTTTTAATGCGTCGTCGTAATCCCAGTTCATTTCAAACTGACCATTGGCGTCTTCGTGGTCGTTTTGGTAGGGGTTCCATTCCATTTCGAGCATGGCATCGCAAATGGCTTTTATCACCGGGTAACGGCGCATTAGTGCCTGTTGGTCATAACAGGGCTTGGTTTGAGTGTCTCTTGAGTCAGCCAGTTGAGAGCCGTCGGCACTGGTTAAAAAGTATTCACACTCCACACCGGTTTTTATGCGATAGCCTTTTTTTTCAGCACGGGCTAACTGGTTTTTTAACGCAACGCGGGGTGATGCGGCGACGGGTTCGCCGTCCATCCATAAATCTGCAGCAAGCCAGCCTATTTCCGGTTTCCACGGTAGTTGAATAAGGCTGTCAGGATCTGGCACGCCAAACATATCGGGGTGGGCGGGCGTCATGTCAAGCCAACTGGCAAAGCCTGCAAAGCCTGCGCCTTCACCCTGCATACCTTTGATGGCACGCGCTGGTACTAACTTGGCTCGCAATACGCCAAATAGATCAACGAAGCTGATCAGAAAATATTCTATTCCTTTTGCCTTGGCGACTTTGCCCAGATCGACAGCCATTTTTCACTCCGGTATTGTTATTAGTTGAGATAACTCAATTTTTGTAATGTTAAACCATTAAAAGGCAACTTGCCGCTATTGTTTAAGCAGCAGGCTACTCACTTGATTTTCCCGGTATCCAGCTGGTACCAGCCAGTGGCACTTGTGCCATTGCTGCTGCCTCCATGGTAAGTGCGGCAAGATCTTCGGGCTCAAGGTTGTGGACATGTGATTTACCACAAGCACGTGCCAGCGTTTGTGTTTCGAGGGTCAGCACATTAAGGTAATTGGCAAGCTTTCTTCCTGCTTCCACTGGATCCAGTCGTTTGGCGAGTTCAGGGTCTTGCGTGCAAATACCGGCTGGGTCGCGTCCGTCCTGCCAGTCGTCGTAGTAGCCGGCGCTCGTACCAAGCGCATTGTATTCTTTTTCATAGCTGGCACTGTTATCACCCATGGCGATAAGTGCTGCTGTACCTATCGATACAGCATCAGCGCCCATCGCAAGTGCCTTGGCGACATCTGCCCCGGAGCGTATTCCACCGGAAATGATAAGCTGCACTTTACGATGCATATCCAGATCCTGCAGGGCTGCAACCGCCTGGCGCAAAGCAGGTAGCGTGGGTATGCCAACGTGCTCGATGAATACATCCTGAGTGGCAGCGGTGCCGCCCTGCATACCATCCACCACGACGACATCTGCCCCTGATTTAACAGCCAGAGTTACATCAAAGTACGGGCGCGCTGCACCTACTTTGACAAACACAGGCGTTTGCCAGTCGGTGATCTCACGCAACTCTTGTATTTTAATTTCAAGGTCATCAGGGCCGGTCCAGTCGGGGTGTCGACAGGCAGAGCGTTGATCAATGCCTTCCGGAAGATCACGCATGTCTGCCACACGGGGCGATATTTTTTGCCCCAGTAACATTCCACCGCCACCAGGCTTGGCGCCTTGACCTACCACAATTTCGATGGCGTCGGCCTTGCGCAGGTCATCCGGGTTCATGCCGTAGCGTGATGGCAGATATTGATACACCAGATATTTTGACTGTCCTCTTTCTTCAGGGGTCATGCCTCCGTCACCGGTCGTGGTGCTGGTACCCATAGCGGATGCACCTCTACCCAGTGCCTCTTTGGCCTGCGCTGACAATGCACCGAAGCTCATGCCGGCGATGGTGACCGGAATGTCTATAGTGATAGGCTTTTTGGCGAATCGGGACCCCAGCGTTACACTGGTGTCGCAGCGTTCCCGGTAACCTTCTAATGGGTAGCGCGACATGCTGGCGCCCAAAAAAACCAGATCATCAAATGTTGGCACGGTGCGCTTGGCACCGGCACCACGAATATCATAAATACCGGTTTGTGCGGCGCGCTGAATCTCTGCGATGACAGGTTTTGAAAAAGTGGATGATTCTTTTAACCAGGAGCGATCAGTCATAATGGCGTTCTCAGTAAGCCCCTGCGTTGTCTATATTAAAATGATAAAGTTCACGAGCAGAGCCGTAGCGTGTGAATTCAGATGGTTTTATGTCATCTATGCCGGCGCTTGACAACAGTTGTTCAAGTTCACCGATGTGCTCGGCCTCCATCGGTTTTTCAATACAGTCAGCACCGGTACTGGCCACTTTGCCACGCACATACAATCGTGCTTCATAAATTGAATCTCCCAGTGCATCACCTGCATCACCGCAGACAACCAGCACACCTTTTTGCGCCATGAAGGCGCTCATATGACCAACGTTGCCACGCACCACAATATTGACCCCTTTCATTGAGATGCCGCAGCGCGATGAGGCGTCGCCTTCAATCACAACCAAACCACCATGTGCCGTGGCGGCACAATACTGTGAGGCATTACCGCTCACACGAACGGTACCTGACATCATGTTTTCCGCAAGTCCGGGGCCTGCATGACCGTTAACAGACACCGTGGCATTCTGGTTCATGCCCGCACAGTAGTAGCCCACGTTGCCGTTGATGCTGATATCGTGTGCCGTCGTTGCGCCCACTGCAACTGCGTGTTTGCCACCAGCGTTATCCACGGCCACCGTTGCGTCACTATTGCTGTGTAACCAGGAATTCAGATCTCGTACAGCATCGTTGTTTAAATCGAATGTTTGCATTGGTTTTTATTCTCTGTGCATCAGTCAAGCAGCCTGACCGGCTTCCCATGAGTAGATTTGTGCGGGCTCCGGCTCCCAGACTCTGGCTTTATCGGCACCAGGCAGTTGCGCTATGGCCCGATACTCGGAGGCCATCGCCACCCAGTCATCGGTTTCTGCAAGCACTGCCGGTTTACAGGCAATAGGGTCGCGTAGTACCGCAAAACCATTACGTGTTCCAATGGCAAAAGTGTAAAACCCGTCAAGGTCGCGAAGTGCTGCGGTCAATGCCTGTTTTAATGTATCGCCTTGCATCAAGCGCCAGGTCAAATACCCTGCTGCAACTTCGCTGTCGTTATCGGTCTGGAACTCTATGCCTTCTTTTTGCAGGCTTGTTCGCAGGCGGTTATGGTTAGACAATGATCCGTTGTGCACCAGACACAGATCAAGACCGGTAGAAAACGGGTGTGAATGGCTAGTGGTGATCGCACTTTCAGTGGCCATACGTGTATGAGCCAATGCATGGCTGCCGCTGATGTCATCAAGTTGGTAGGCATCAACAAATTCACGCGGGTGACCTTTTTCTTTGTATATTTCGATGCGCTCGCCAGAACTCATGATACGTACATCCGGGAAATGTTCTGCCACCCATCGTGTTGTTTCGTCACCGGACTGACTCGACTCTATTACGCGGTGGTTGCCGCGTGATCTGACCGTAACGCCTGAAAGCGTAGCGGTCGCTTTAGTGATTACGTCATCCAGAACCGTTGAATCTTCATGCTGAATAGTGACTTTTGATTGGCCTGGTCCGTCAGCGTAGAACGCGGCCCCGGCGCTATCGGGCCCACGTTCTCCCATCTGGATTAGCATTGCAGCTACATGAGAACCAAGGTTGTCACTGACTGATCGGGTTTTTGCGTATAAACCAACTATTCCGCACATAGTTTGTGCACACCGTGTTTTATCGAGATTACAGCGAAGTTACAGCAGTAATCCAGGCAGAGCAATGTTTCATGAAAAAAATATTCCTGTAATGAAACAAGCGATTGTCATTCAGGATTTTTCTGATAAAGATACGATTACACAAACATAGCGAATAGGCAGTTTCACCAGTGTTTCCGGCCCATGCGGGGCTTCCGAGTCGAAGAACATAGAATCCCCGGCGACCAGGTGATATACCCGATCACCATGCCGGTAGGCGACCTCGCCCTCCAGCATATATAGAAATTCAACTCCCGGATGCTGAAAAATAGGAAATACGTCTGACTCATCAGACAGGCTAATCACATAGGGTTCTACCGAATACGGCTTACCGATCATATGCCCCAACAACTGATACTGATGGCCCGCACGAGTACCGCGTCTCTCAATCAGCAACCCTTCCCCTGATTTGACCACGGTAATATCACGCTGCTCTTCATAACTACGAAACAGCGAAGTCACCGGAACATTTAGCGCCAGCGCCACAGCATTGATTGTTGCGAGCGAAGGTGAAGTCTGGCCGTTTTCAATTTTCGATAACATACCTACAGACAGACCAGCCTGCTTCGCGAGGTCAGCAACCGTCACACCCAGTTGGGCTCGGAATCGTTTAACCTCACGGCCAATGGATAGCTCCAGGACATTGTCTGGTTGAGAGCAGACAGCCGGGTCTGCGTTTTTGCTGGTTTTTTTCCTGGGGCGATCAGTCACATTTATCACACGGACAATCGGGCCGACATTGGCGCGGATTTCATTATAGGCATATTGAATAGTATTTTTTATTGGGTTTATTTGTATTTTAGGGTGGTTTCTCTGGCGGATGACTACGCCACATTGTGGATTGAAGGTACAGAGGGTCGCTCAGGAAGCAGTCTATGTGGCTAATAGGCATGACTTTTATTGTTAAAAAATCAGTTGCGACGAATATCACTTAAACTTCTACTTGCGTTTAGACAGTAATTAGTGCTTGTCCAGAAACAGGGGCGTAGCGAGAATCACTGAGGTGCGTGAGGTTTTACCGACTCCATGTGGGCGT
>CAZNOB010000169.1:0-11033 GCA_964574535.1 uncultured Granulosicoccaceae bacterium
GTCTAGTATTGATAGGGTTTTGAGGCAGCTAGTGTTGTTTGTAATCTACCTGATTTGATCTCAGCCTGACATATGGCGATGAGTTGTGCATCTTTTGCTTTCGGATTGCTGGCACCTATATCAACCCCTATCGCATTATTATGTAAGTCCATTGCACGTTAGCGTGGGGGATTTCCAGACCAGCTTTCATGTGCTGTGGTAAATTCCGTTGCATTATCTTTACCGATGTCTCTACCGAGTAAGGCCGACCAGTAACAGTGGCGAAAAGCATCTCCGGTCCCGTTATGCAATCTGGCTCCGGCGAACCGACGCTGTGCTTCCACCAGCGCTTTATTCGCATCATCCCGAATAGTGCCGACCAGATGCGGGTGCGTTAGTAAAAACCATTTCTCTGAAGGAGTGAGTCCTGTCAGAAAGCCTTTAATTACGAAGTCCATGATTTACTGCCTAATTCAATCGTTCAAAGTCCTGGATTCTACCAACCCTGCAGCATCATCCATTTTTATTACAAGCCATGTTGAATCTATTCTAATAAATCCCTTCTCTATTCCTAACCAGTAAACCAAGTCGTATTGCGCAAACTCTTCGGTTTCGGTCGGCGGGCCGAGTAAATCTGTTACTTCTGATCTTGAAAGCCCTTGACTGAGACGATTATTGATAAGATCTTTAACCATTTCTATACGAATGTATGGTTCTTTTTCATAGGAATCCACATCCAGCCATTTCGCTTTATCAAAACTCATGGATGATGCTCCTCTAAGCATATAGGTTGCGACCAGAGCAATTACTGCTATGACGGACACCAATGCTATCGTCCACCATGAAATTACAAATTTACCGGACATAGATGACTCTTGCGCAAAGACACGCCGGCAAGTGGTTAAAGCAACAGGTAATCATATTGATAAGGTGTATCTCCTGATTTTTTCTAACAGGACACCCCTGACGGGGGCCTTCATTTTTAAAAAAACCAAAAGCAGAAGCAATAAGTCTTTTGCGACAATTCAGCCCTTCGGGTGCCTGCGACATTTTGAGAGCGATCGTGCAAGTGGATAGCGCTTACAGCCATCCCTGGCTGACAGCGCTCCTTGCGCCTTCCATGGCGCGTCGATTCCCTTGCACAATCACTATCAAAACTGATTAAACACGGGTAGATCACTTCTACCGCGCTGACTCCCGGCACAGGCGATCAACCATTGCAGTTATCACTGCTCGCTGCTCTGCATGAACAAAAAAATGGCCCCCCGGAAAGTCATGCTGTGTAAACGTCTTTGAAGTATACGCCCGCCAACCCGCAAGCATGGCTGCCGAAATAGCAGGATCCGTAGTCCCGCCAAACACACTAATGTGACAATCAAGCGGCGTTACCTCACTACAACCATATGTCTCCAGCAAAGTAACATCAGCCCTCAATATCGGCAAGAACACCTCCTGCAGCTCAGCACTCTGCCGAATCGCCTCTGGTACAGCTCCGTATAATCCATGCAAACGTTCAATAAAGTCGTCATTATCAAGGAACCGCAACGACTCACTATTATACTGAAGCTGAGGTGCAGCTCTGGCAGAAAGAAACAAGTGAACCGGCAGCTGCGCCTCCATCAGATGCAAACGACAAGCGACTTCATAACACACTATCGCCCCCATACTATGGCCGAAAAAGGCAAACGGCCGATCGGTATAAGCCAAAAACTCCTTGCTAAGCACATCAACCAATTCAGTCATATCGGTCAGTAAGGGTTCCCGCAATCGTTCCTCGCGCCCTGGCATTTGCACAATACAAAGTTCGACATCTTCCGGAAGCACCTCTACCCATTCTTTAAATGCTGACGCACCACCACCCGCATAAGGAAAACAAACAAGACGTACACGTGCTTCAGGGCGAGGTTGCGGACAGACTATCCACTTTCCCTGAGCATCATCAGTAACGGAGTCCGCTTCGGCTGTTGCCGCACCGCCAGACAAGTGATCAATCGCAACCGCCAATTCACGAATACTCGGCGTGGTAAACATCTGCTCGACGGCAAGCTCAACATCAAGATCCCCTTGCACCCAACTGCGGAGTTCTACAGCAGTTAAGGAATCAATGCCCAGTGCGCTCAGCGCTGCAAACTCATCAAGATCTGCCGCTGACACGCGCAGGGTTTGCGCTATGCGTTCGAGCAAATAGAAGGATATTAGATCAACACGTTCGGGAGAATTTGCGGCTTTGGCTTTTTGGGCTGCGGATTCTGCGGCACTTGCTGTTAGCAGGTGTGATCCGTCCGTCGGTATCAAATGTTGCAACGTACTCCAGTCAGTAGCTCCGGGTATGCGTTGAACAAAGGTTCCCCATTCGACAGGTATAACAGCCGCCTGTGACAGGTCTCGAGCAGTTAATAGATGGGCAATGAAGTCGCAACCCTGCTTCGCTGTCATTGGCTGCCAGCCGTCATTCATCAGCCGTCGCAATACAACTTCAGAGGCTGCCATACCAACATCTGCCCATGGCCCCCAGTTGATAGCGGTCGCTGGCAGGCCCTGTTGTTGTCGGTAATGAGCCAGCCCATCCATGAAGGCGTTAGCGCTGGCGTAGTTTGACTGACCTGGTGATCCGATAACAGATGCAACGGATGAGAACAAAACGAAGAAGTCGAGTTTTTGTTCCAGTGTTTGTTTATGCAGATGCCATGCACCATCGACCTTTGGACTGGCGACTGTTTTGAAGCGTTCTGCATTTTGCTGCATTAACATGCCGTCGTCCAAAACACCCGCTGCATGCACAATACCGCGAAGGTTTGTTGCCATCGCTAACAGGCGGGCAACGTCATTAGAATTGCCTATATCTGCTGCTACAACTTCGACTTTGACGCCGGTATCCTTCAGCGCTTGCAGAGCTGTACGCTGGTCATCGGTGGACACACCGCTGCGTCCTGTGAGTAGCAGACGTTTTGCACCAGACGTAGCCAGGAACTGCGCAACCTTCAATCCCAGAGCCCCTACGCCACCGGTGACAAGGTATGAGGCATCGGCGTCAAGTGAAAGTGGAGAGAGTGGTTCATCGACAGGTTCCGGCCTGGCAAGCCGAGCCACATGTCTGGTGTCGTTGCGAAAGGCTACTTCGGTATCTCTGCCTGACCGACCTAATTCAGTGATCAGCAAGTCGATTTCATTTGCTGCATTGCTTAAGTCGATGCAAGCACCAAACTGCCCCGGGAGTTCTACTTGCAGCGTTCGACCAAAACCCCAGAGACGCGTTTGCCATGGCGAGACAATGTCGTTGGGTGCAATTGCCTGAGCGCCTTGCGTCACTAACCAGTTCGGAACGTTTATACCTGCGTTTGACAGGGACTGAACAACATTCAATGAAGCCAGCAGGGCTGTATCTGGTTGAGCTTCACTGGCGTCCATACCCCACAGATGGATTATACCGGTCAGCGTCTGCAGATCATTTGATTCGATCAGTGCGTCGACAGTAGAGAGATTTTTAGCAATACTTACCTGGTGACCTTGTGCCTGCATTCGGTTTGCCAGTTCGCGACCAACACCATTTACATCTGTTAACACCAACCATTCCCCGACAGGTTCAGCGGTAACATCCCCGACTTTATCATCCTCTTCCCAGACAAACTGGTAGAGCCATTCATTTAATACATCTTTGCTGGCACGCGGTTGGGTCATGGCGCGCTGCAAACCGAACACCGGCACCGAACGCAGGGTAAGATCTTCAATACTGGCAATGCGCTCTCCGGCTTCGTTAAAAAACTCCAGATTCACAACGCGTGTTTTATCTTGCTGCCTGCCAGTTGCTTTGACCCAGACAGGGCCGGCAGCAGCGTGGTCAGTACTAAAACCTGAAATACCAAACGGCAGATAAATCTGGTCAGTATCTTTATCCGGGAACATGGCTTCTGCAATTCTAAATCCGGCGTCTGTAATAACAGGATGCAGCTGGTAGCTGTCACCGGGCAAGATTGCTTCTGCAGGTAATTCGATTCGGGCAAATGCACTGCCGGTTGCATCACCCTGCGTGTAGATTTCTTCTATGGCTCTAAAGCGTGGGAGGTATTCAAGCCCACGTGCTTCAAAGCGTGCAGTTAGCTCGGCTATATCGAATGGTTGATTAAAACTCTCGAGCGTTGATTTAATGTCTATGGAAGTTGCAGGACTCGGCAGGCGACGTTCCAGCGTACCTTTAGTGTGGCTGACCCATTCGTTATTCATTGACTGATCAGATTCTGAGGATCGACTGTATATCTCAAATTCGAAACGGTCAGCGTTTGGCGTGGCAACCATTTGCACAGTCGCGGGGGCTTCAGTCAGTACCAGTGCACGTCCAATCGAGACATTGGTCAGCGCCACTTCGTCTTGTTGAAAGATCGTGCGGGCAACAGCCATCGCCATTTCAAAAAATGCACTGGCAGGAAATACAACACTGCCGAACACGCGATGATCATCCAGGTAGGCAGGGCCTGAGGTGCTTAGCGTTGATTCAAATATTAAACTATTGCTGGCGTTATCAATACGCCTGTGCACAAGTGGATGCAAGCGATGGCTGTTTGCTCCGGTTGATATAACGTCGGTCCAGCAGCGTTGATAACGCCACGGGTAGTTGGGCAGTTGCAGCCTGGTTTTGGCACCATGTGATTGCCGGTTTTTGTAGAAGCGATGCCAGTTGATCTCGACACCACGTACGTACAGTTCGGCAACGCAGCCAAGCAACGTTTGCCATTCTCCTTTGGGTTTCAGGCCGGGCAGCCAGGTGCCGTAATCGGGCGCAACACAGGCACGACCCAGGCCGGAAAGTGTGGGTCGTGGGCCTATCTCAACAAAGGTTTGAATTTTCTTTGACTGTGCATAGGCAATGCCGTCCGAGAATCTAACCGCACCTCGAAGATGCTCTACCCAATAGTCCGCAGTGAGCTGATCATCTGTCCACGGTTTACCAGTGACATTTGAAATCAGGGTTTTGTTTGGCGAGCTGAATTTTACCGTTGCCGCAACGGCTCGAAATTCTTCGAGTATCGGATCCATCATCGGTGAATGAAAGGCGTGTGAGACCTTGAGTGCAGTGGTTTTGATGCTTTGCGCCCGCAGCTGATCAACTACCGCTGAAACCGCTGCGCCATTACCTGACACCACAATACTTCGCGGCCCGTTAACCGCCGCAACGGTGACATCATTGCTGCTACCCAGCAAGTCGCGAACAGTTTCCTCATCTGCGGCCACACTCACCATTTGCCCACCCACCGGCAATGACTGCATCAATTGACCGCGAGCCGCGACCATACGGATGCCATCTTCCAGCGAGAATACACCCGCCATACACGCGGCTGCATATTCACCGATGCTGTGGCCAATTAAAAGATCGGGCACTACGCCCCACCCTTCAAACATTTTGGCTAACGAATATTCAATGGCGAATAACGCTGGTTGCGTGTAACCGGTCTGATGAAGCTCTTCGCCTGACCACATTATGTCGAGCAACGGGCGATCGAGGTGCAGATCAAACAATCCTGAGCACTGATCCATCCAGAATCGAAACCCGGGGTCGGTTTCGTACAAGGCTTTCCCCATCCCGACATGTTGCGCGCCCTGCCCGGTGAATAGAAAGGCGAGCTTCGGTGCACGACGGGCGATGGTGCCGGCAAACAGTTCAACCGGTGTTTTACCGGTGGCAAACTCACTAAGTGATTGCGACAGTGTTTCCGGCTGACTTGCCGTGAAAGCGACTCGATGTGAAAGATGCGAGCGACCGGTAGCCGCCGAGTAACACAGGTGTTGCAGATTCACAGGCCCCTGTGCGATTAGGAGTGTGGCATAGCGGCTTGCCAGTTCAGGTAATGCAGCCGGACTTTGCGCAGACAGTGTTAAGAGTTGCGCAGGCGGCTCACCTTCCGGTTGTGCCGATACCTTTGTATCCGTTGGCGAAGCATGTTTCTTGTGCGATGCCTGTCCTTCTCGGGGTGCCTGTACCGCTTGTGGCGCTTGCCCGATAATAAGGTGAACGTTGGTGCCGCTCATGCCAAACGCACTGATACCTGCAAAGCGTTCTTCACCCTGCCAGGGAATATTCTTCAACGGAATTTCCAGTGGCCAGTCACCCCAGGGAATATGCCGGTTGGGCTCTGTGCAATTCAGGTGCGGTGGAATGATGTTGTTCTGCAGTGACAGTACGACCTTCATAAGGCCCACAATTCCGGCGGCTGAATCCAGGTGCCCGACGTTCGTTTTGACCGAGCCTAAATACAGCGGTTTTGTACGCTGCTCACACAACACACGTGCTATAGCCATCACCTCGATAGGATCACCCAGTGGCGTGCCGGTGCCATGTGTTTCGACGTAGTCCAACTGACCTGGCTGAAGACCTGCATCATCAAGTGCTTCCTGCAACATGGCTCGCTGTGCGGGACCACTGGGTGTGGTGACGGTGCGTGCATGACCATCGTGATTCACCGCTGAACCCTGAATGATGGCTAAGATGTTGTCGTTGTCTGCCTGCGCATCGCTAAGCCGTTTCAGGGCGACCATGCCGCAGCCTTCACCCTGACCGAATCCGTCGGCACTGCCGTCAAACGTTTTGCAGCGCCCGTCTGGCGACAAGGCCTGCATTTGGCAAATACCAATCAGGTGCTCGGGCGCCAGAATAAGACTGACCCCTCCCGCCAATGCCAGATCACTTTCGCCAAGGCGCAGTGATTGACAGGCCAAATGCACGGCCAGTGATGATGAAGAACAAGCGGTATCGAGTTGTATTGCCGGTCCGTGGGAATCAAGAATATGGCAAATCCGGCCGGCCGTTAAGCCGCGAAGTCCACTGAGTTGTGCGTAGCGATCAATCTCCCGGTTATCTGCAGCATAGATTCGCTGCATCGAATAGTCGTCCCAATACTGACCAACGAACACACCGGTCTTGCCCCCTTTTAGGGTATCGGGGGCAAGGCCTGCGTGCTCCAGTGTCTCCCAACTTATTTCCATCACCAGGCGCTGTTGCGGGTCAAGACTCTCGGCTTCGCGTGGTGACAAGCCGAAGAACTGTGGGTCAAATTGATCGATATCGTCCAGGTAGTGACCATGACGCACGTACATTTTGCCTGGGACTGTCATCTGCGGATCGTAGAAGGCATCAACGTCCCAGCGCTCACCGGGAATCTCTCGCAGGATATCGCGGCCAGAGGTTAAGAGCTCCCAGAATTCCTGGGGCGTTCGCACGCCACCCGGGTAGCGGCAGCCCATGCCAACGATGGCAATAGGTTCGCGAGCGTCCTTGTCACTGGAAGCATCTGTTTCGCGTGCGGCAAGCCTGGCACGAAGGCGTGCGATTTCGGCATTCGCTTCTTTAAGCGAAAGTGAGGTGATGTTGTCTGCCATGTGCTATCGCTCGCGCAGTCGGAAGCGTTGTAATTTGCCGGTGGCAGTTCGCGGCAGCTTACCTGCAAATTCTATCCAGCGCGGTCGTTTGTGGGCGTCGAGTTTTCTGGCACACAGTTTAAGCAGTTCACCCAGTAGTTCTTTCGAGGCTTGCGTATCTTCGTGCAGGCAAACAAAGGCTTTGGGTTTGAGCAACTGCGCGTTGTCGTAGTGACCAACAACAGCGCATTCGGCCACTGCATTGTGTTCGCTCAGAGCGTTCTCAACTTCAACCGGTGACACCCACAAGCCACCAACCTTGAGCATATCGTCACCGCGACCGGCATGCCAGTAGTAGCCATCCTCATCCACTAGATAGCGATCACCGGTGAACAGCCATTCACCACGAAAGGTATGACGGCTTTGTTCATACTGATGCAGATAAAACAGTGCTGTTGATTCACCGCGAACCAATAGATGCCCGACTTCACCTTGCGGTACGTCATTGCCGTCATCATCAATCAAACGCACATCATAGCCACCGATAGGTTTGCCACTACTGCCCGGACAAACCTCACCCGGACAATTTGCCATGAAGGTGTGAAAGGTCTCGGTACAGCCGATGGTATCCAGGATTTCAAGTTGGGTGGCGTCTTTCCAGGCTTGCCACGCAGGTGCGGGCAGCGTTTCGCCTGCAGATAAACACATACGCACCGAACCCAGATTGTAGCGCCCGGTAAAATCAGGCATTGCGAGAATGGCACCGTACACAGTGGGCACGCCAACAAAAATGGTAGGTAGATAAGTATCAACTGTTTTCAGCACTGCAGCTACCTGCCGAGGCGAACCATCGAACAAGACGCAGCTGGCTCCCACGTACCACGGGAAGATCAGATTGCCGCCAATGCCATAAACAAAGAAAAGTTTGGCAACCGAAAAGGTACGGTCTTCTTCGGTCATCCCGAATACATCGACACCGGAAAGCCTGGCGATCAACGGGTAATCTTTATGGGCATGTAAAACCCCTTTGGGCATACCGGTAGTGCCACTTGAATAATGCAAAGAACAGAAGTCATCGCGATGTGTATGAGCAGCATCAAGCGTTTCTTCTTCGCCATCAATCCAGTTGTTAAAAGTGGTATAGCCACTACTACCGGCATCACCAATCACAATGACCTGTTGCAGAGTTGCATGCGCTGCAAGCACGGGTTCGATTACACTGAGTAAACTGTCGTGAACAATCAGTACGCGGGTCCGAGAGTCAGCCAGTATGTAGTCGTATTCCTCAGTTTTGAGCAGCGTATTCATACCGAGTGCTGTAGCACCAATCTTTGCGGCGGCAAAAAATGAAGTCACCCACTCAGGACGATCAGGGCACAGAATGGCCACGCAATCGCCAAACCGGACATCAAGCCGCTTCAGTGCGTTGCCCACCCGGTTTACCTGTTGCGAGACCTCGCCAAAGGTCATCAAACCATTGTCACTTAAGACTGCCGTCTTGTGTGCACGAGTCTCAAGATTGTGCTCGAGGATTTCACACATGTTGTACCGCAACGGAAGGTCGGTTGCTTTCATGCTACGAATCGTACGCGGACACTAACTCACCGAAGGTTTCCGGATAGAGATCACCTTCCATAATTGGTTTGGGAATATAGCCGACTTCTTTTTCGATAGCAGTGAGCAAGGACATGAAGGCAAGCGAGTCGAGGCCGAATATATCCAGCTCGTCGTCGTCGTCGATGGCGTCGGGAAAAGGCATTGGTGAATGTTCGGCTACCACTGCGGCAAGCTTGCCTTGAACTATATCTCGTGTATTCACTCTCGCATCCTCGGGTGGCTGGCGGCAGATCATCAGACCTGGTCCGGAAAGCCGTCTATTGTAGCGCTCGACCGGCCCGGTTATAAGACCCACACGCGACGGTGAGGTCACAATCCCTCAATTTGAACGGAGTACCAGACTACGATTCGATAAAAAACCGGCCAGGAGAGTCCCCCGGAGCGTGCTGCGTTGTCGCACCGCTAGCCCTATGTTCCCTTGATTCCTGCTTTGTGTTTCAACGAAATGTCGAAATAGACACTTGTGAGTTTGTCGGTTCACCGACGCACAGACCTTTATCTAACAAATGTATAAGCCTCTGATTTTAGTGTTTAGATATTTCCGGCAACACACAAAGCCGACTGGCAAGTACAACAAACAAACGCAAAGCGCTTGCTCTTTCGCTCTTGATATACCCGCGTTTATTCAGTTTATGCCGCAGGCACGCGAAGGGCTGAATTGTCGCAAAAAGACTTTTTGTTTCCGTTTTTGGTCTTCAAGAATAAAGGCCCCCGGCAGGGATGTACTGTGACCTGCGCGACAGCGCACCGCTCACCAGGCGGATGCTCCTATCTGACAACCGCACCAGCAGGTATCGTTGGTGCTGCTCCGTTCAACTGCTCCATTGCGAAACCAGCTGCCTGCTTATAACGCGCCATAAATTCGCGGCGTTCTTCACCAGGTAGTACGTCTTCGATATTATCGAACACACCTCCGCAGCGTTCATCCAGCAGGTTCAACAAACCAAATGGTCCAGCCCCCCGGTTGCGGAGCACTACTTCTGATACCTTACTGCACAGCTGATCATCGTAAGCGGCCAGCGCGTTCGCAGTGACACCCTGTTGCAGCATATTCGCACCGATGACCCGAGCATCGACGATTGCCTGACTGGCACCGTTTGAACCTGTCGGGTACATCGCATGCGCCGCATCACCCATTAACGCGACCGGCCCGTCGACCCAGGTTGCAACCGGGTCCCGATCTATCATCGGGTTTTCGTAGGCGCAATCAGCACTACGCAGCATCGCTGGTACATCAAGCCAGTCGTACCTGAAATGCTCGAAGTGATGAATGAAATGATCGAGCTCTACCTCACGGAACCAACCATCCTGCTGCCAGCCATCTGCGTTGTCGACGGTCACTTCAGCAATCCAGTTCACCAGTGCTTTGCCATCATTATCGGGAGATGAAATCGGGTAGATCACCATTCGATGTTGATGTGTCCCCAGACCGATGAATGATGAGGTGGTTCGCATGGGCTTAACGCGAGCCGTCCCTCGCCACATCACCGCCCCGCCCCAGTGAATCGGGGGTTGCTCTGGGTGCATCTGTGCTCGCACCGTTGAATGAATCCCGTCTGCGCCAATCAATACCTGACCGTGTAACTCTGTGAGCTTATCGTCAGCTGAGCACAGCAAAGCGGTGACTCCGTGTTCTTGTTTCCGGTATCCGGTTACTCTGCTGCCAGTAATTACTGCGTCCCTGCCCAGCCGCTCTATCACTTTGCTATATAACATCATGAGCAACTGACCCCGGTGTACGGCGTATTGCGGCCAGTGATACCCGGCTTCCAGCCCGCGAGGCTCAGAATAGACTTCTTTCCCGTTGAGCCCAACCAGCGCCCACTCCTGCGCCGGTACGCCAATGGAGTCGAGGTCAGCTAAATCAATTCCGGTTTCCAGAAGTTCACGAACCGCATTGGGCTGTATATTGATGCCAACCCCTAACGGACGCATTTCACGAGACGCTTCAACCACTACGCATGACACTCCGATCTGATGCAACGTGAGCGCCAGAGAAAGCCCGCCTATACCACCACCGGCTATGATAACTTTGTTGTCTCTCACTATATCATCCGTTCATTTCAATCATTATTCGCAGTGCCGCAGAA
>CAZNOB010000170.1:0-3368 GCA_964574535.1 uncultured Granulosicoccaceae bacterium
AACAGCGTTTCGCCCAGCTTGGCTGGTGAGGGTGATACCACAATTCCGGCTTTTTCCATGGCGGCTATTTTGTCATCAGCGCCGCCTTTGCCGCCAGAGATAACAGCACCGGCGTGACCCATGGTACGACCAGGAGGGGCGGTTCTGCCGGCGATAAATCCTGCCATTGGTTTCTTACGTCCTTTGGCAGCTTGTTCTGTTATCCATTCTGAAGCTTCTTCTTCAGCAGAGCCACCGATCTCACCTATCATAATAATGGACTTGGTGTCTTCGTCGCTCAGGAACAGGTCAAGCACATCTATAAACTCGGTGCCTTTCACGGGGTCACCACCAATACCAACCGCTGTTGTCTGCCCCAGTCCTGCAGTGGTGGTTTGATAGACGGCTTCATAAGTCAGTGTGCCGGATCGAGATACTACGCCTACGGAGCCTTGCTTAAAAATGCTGCCGGGCATTATGCCGATTTTACATTCGTTAGGCGTCAGGATGCCAGGGCAGTTAGGGCCCACAAGGCGGCTGTTAGATTCTTTCAGGCGTGCTTTTACATTAACCATGTCCCTTACAGGAACGCCTTCAGTGATGCAGATGATTAATGGAATTTCGGCTTCGATTGCTTCTATGATTGCAGCCGCTGCACCTGCAGGTGGCACATAGACCACCGAGGCGTCAGCATCTGTTTCAGCTTTGCCTTCCTTAACTGTTGCGAACACGGGTAAATCTTTGCCTTTGGCATCACCGTTTTCACATGTCCAGGTAGAACCGCCTTTTTTGGGATGAATACCGCCCACCATTTGTGTGCCGTGATATGCCAGGGCCTGTTCGGTGTGGAATGTGCCGGTGCGACCGGTCAAACCCTGTACCAGTACTTTGGTGTCTTTGTTGATTAGTATTGACATGTGATCTACCCCTTAACCGCTTTAACAATTTTTTGTGCGGCATCGTCCAGATCATCAGCGGCAATCACATTGAGGCCACTGTTGTTGATGATGTCTTTGCCTTCTTTCACTTTGGTACCTTCCAGTCGAACCACCAGTGGAACATTAAGACCGACCTCTTGTACCGCCTGAACCACACCTTCTGCAATTACGTCGCAACGCATAATGCCGCCAAAAATATTGACCAGAATTCCCTTTACGTTTGGATCTGAGGTGATAATTTTGAATGCTGCGGTTACTTTTTCAGTGGTAGCGCCGCCGCCCACATCAAGAAAGTTGGCTGGTTCTGCACCGTATAATTTAATGATGTCCATGGTGGCCATGGCCAGGCCTGCGCCATTCACCATGCAGCCTATATCGCCATCCAGTGCGATATAGGCCAGGTCATGCTTTGATGCTTCAATTTCTTTTTCGTCTTCTTCTGTCTCGTCGCGTAGCTCTGCGATATCCGGGTGGCGAAACATGGCGTTGCCATCAAATGAAACTTTGGCATCCAGTACTCGAAGATGTCCGTCTTTCAGTGTCACCAGGGGATTGACTTCCAGCAGGCTCATATCACTGTCGACAAATGCGTTATATAAGATAGGGAATAACGTTTTTCCGTCTTCTGCTGCAAGACCGGTTAGTTCAAAAGCTGCATTGAGCTTTGAAACATCATCGTCGGTAATGCCTTTCAGAGAATCAATGCCAATGGTATGAATTTTCTCCGGGGTGTCATGAGCCACGGCTTCGATATCCATGCCGCCTTCCGTAGAAGCCACAAAAGAAAACATGCTGGTTTCGCGATCTACCAGGATAGACAGGTACAGTTCGCGATCGATATCTGCGCCATCTTCAATATACAGGCGATTCACCTGCTTGCCGGCAGGGCCGGTTTGCTTGGTGACCAGTGTTTTGCCGAACATTTCCTCGGCGTTTGCTTTGGCTTCCTCTGCCGAGAAGCTGACCCTTACTCCGCCTTTGGCATCGGCCGATAATTCTTTGAATTTTCCTTTACCGCGACCCCCTGCATGTATCTGGCTTTTTACAACATAAACTGGCCCTGGCAATGCAGCGATTGCCTTGTCGATATCAGCAAGCGCTAGAACCGGCTCCCCTTTCGATACCGGCACGTTGAAGCTGGCAAGCAGCTTTTTAGCCTGATACTCGTGAATATTCATATTGAAAGTGTCTCCATGGAGTCGAAAAAGTAATAGGAAAATAGTTAATGGTTTAAATCGATTGCTTAAGGTTCAAACCGTATGAATTTTTATGATGCGCCAGGGCGCGCGGGTGTTGACCACTGCTGGTCTGATCGTTCAGTTTTTTGTATGGACGCTGATTCATTAATCAACAAACGAGCCGCCGTGAGAGCATTGCCCGCAAGCGGCGATTGAATTGATGCGGGTGTTCATAGCCAGGAGATAGATCAGGTACTCAAGTGGATGAAGGTGTTGCTATTATCCAAACTTAGCGATATCCCCTGAATTATACATCGGCTTGCCAATTTTTCCTGTTTATATGAGTGACCTTCCAGGATGAGCGGTCAAGTACGGGTTTTGGCGCACTTGCAGCAGAAATTGACGTCAGACTGTGCCTTAATGGAAGTGTCGTGTATTTGCGGCAACTGAAATGTCGTGGTATACATTATACCAGTGGTTCAATACCCGAAATGAGAGGAAAAAAAATGTCTATTTCTATGAAAAAGCTGGCAACAGCAGGCCTGATGACCTTAGTAACCATGGGGGTTACCGGTGTTGCTCAGGCATGGGAGCCCACCAAACCCGTCGATTTTGTGATCATGGCCGGTAAGGGTGGTGGTGCAGATAAAATGGCCAGACTGATGCAGGCCATTGTAGAGAAAGAAGACCTGTCAGCCAGGCCTCTGGTGCCCACAAATAAGTCCGGTGGTTCAGGCGCAGAAGCCCTGGTCCACATGAAAGGCGTTTCTGATCCTGATCACACCATTATGGTAACGCTTAATTCCTTTTTTACGACACCTCTTCGCCAGCCTGGCCTTGACGTGGATATCATGAAATTTACCCCTGTCGGACGTATGGCAGAAGATACTTTCCTGTTGTGGGTGAACAAGAATGAAGGCATCAATACCTTTGAGGAATTTATCGCTGAAGCTAAGAAGCGTGGTTCTGGCTGGGTGATGGGTGGTACTGGTAAGAACTCGGAAGATAATATTGTTACAGACCACCTGAATGGCGCGTACGGCCTGTCGATTAAATATATCCCATACAAAGGCGGTGGCGCAGTTGCCAAGGATCTTGCCGGGGAGCAAATTGATAGCTCAGTAAATAATCCGTCTGAAGCGCTGGGTTTTTATGAGAGTGGTGATGTTATTCCCCTGGTTGCTTTCACTGATGAACGACTTCCATTGTTTCCGGATGTCCCTACACTGAAAGAAACCGGTGAAGATTTTTCATATTTCATGCAACGTGCGGT
>CAZNOB010000170.1:3468-10913 GCA_964574535.1 uncultured Granulosicoccaceae bacterium
TGTTAAAAAAATAAGAATAAAATTCAATCAACCCTTCGCTGTTGATTAAGTAATTCAAGTCATGTTTAAAGGTCCCTAATTCGATGCGTCGTGCCGAACTCATCACCGCCATTGTACTTGCGTTCTTTTCCATGTATCTGATGTGGAAAAGCGGGGAAGGCCCCTCGTGGGATCCGGATATCGCGCGATTCGATAACATCGGTTTTGATGAAACTGGCACGCCTGGCTCCGGTTTTTGGCCGTTCTGGCTTTCACTTGCCATGTTGTTGTCCTGCTTTTGGATCATGGTTAACTGGTGGCGTCGTTCTTCACCACCGTCGCAATCTACCGAAGTTTATATGGATGGTTACTCCTGGCGCACCATGTTGTCAGTTGGCGGCGGTTTGTTTGCTTTTTTAGGTGTTATCGGCTGGCTGGGTTTTTATGCCGGTATATTTCTTTTCCTCGTATATTACCTGCGGTTCCTTGGCAAGCATGCATGGCGTCGAACCCTGCTTATTTCCGTGCTCACGCCAGTGTTTTGTTTCTTCTTCTTCGATGTCGCGATGCGGATTGTGTTGCCTAAGGGCATTAGTGAGCCGCTTTTCATTCCACTGTACGAAATTTTTCTCTAAGGGGCTTTGTTATGGAAGTTGTTCCTTCCCTGGTTGATGGAATTTTTCAGGCATTAATGCCGATAAATCTGGGGCTGTGTATCCTGGGTGTAGTGGTGGGGTTATTTGTTGGCGCGATGCCTGGTTTGGGTTCGGTCAATGGCGTGGCAATTCTATTACCATTCACCTTTGTGATTCAGGATCTCACTGGTTCTGCCACTACGCCAATGATTTTTCTGGCAGCAATTTATTATGGCGCTATGTACGGTGGAGCTATCTCTTCGATAACGCTTGGCATACCTGGCGCATCAACCGCAGTAGCCACTACCTTTGATGGCAGGCCACTGGCACTGAAAGGCTTAGCTGAACGCGCATTGGTAACCGCCGCAATTGCGTCATTCATCGGGGCTACCGTTGCAAACGTGTTTTTTACGGCGTTTGCACCGCCACTGGCTTCGGTTGCGCTTAAGTTTGGGAACCCGGAAATTTTCGCCCTGATGTTATTGGCGTTCTCGACCTTTATTGGTCTGGGCGGCGATGATATACCGAAAACCATCATCTCTATTTGTTTAGGACTGGTGTTGGCCACGGTGGGTTTCGACATCATCACCGGTGAGCCCAGACTACAGTTTGGTGATCCACTGGATTTCTTTCCTGCAACAGCGGGGCTGATTGATACTACCGGCTTTTCACACGGTATTCGTTTCCTGGTGCTCGCGATCGGGGTGTATGGCATCGGCGAGATGATCTGGACCATAAATTCCACCCGCGGTGATGTTCAGATGACTGAAGCAAATGTGAACTTTAAGTCTGTAATGGCAGCCATTCGGGCGTTCCCGAAAGCGTGGAAAGGCACAACCATTGGTTCTTTCCTGGGATTTTTCGTGGGCATTCTGCCTGCTGCCGGCGCAACACCCGGTTCATTGATGTCTTACGGTGTCACCAAGATGTTGTCCAGAGATAAAGAGTCTTACGGTAAGGGTAATGTGAATGGCGTGGCTGCCCCTGAAGCGGCTAATAACTCTGCTTCCACTGGCGCAATGCTACCTATGATGACGCTGGGTATTCCAGGCTCACCAACTACCGCTGTGTTGCTGGCCGGTATGGTGATCTGGGGATTGCAGCCGGGCCCGTTATTGTTTGCAGATCAACCGGATTTTGTATGGCCATTGATTGGTAGTTTCTACGTGTCTAATCTGGTGGCGGTGTTGGTCAACCTGGCTTTTATTCCTGTATTTTTGTGGATGTTGCGGATGCCGTTCACCATACTCGCCCCCATGATTTTTGTGCTCAGCGTGATAGGTACTTACGCTGCGTACCAGAATATGTTTGATGTATGGCTGATGCTGCTGTTCGGCATGGGGGCGTATTTACTGCGTATCCTTGACTACCCGCTTGCACCGGCAGTGCTGGCGATTGTTCTGGGGCCCATTGCAGAGCCAACCCTGCGGCAATCGTTATTGTTGTCTGATGGAAGCTTCGCCATCTTTTTCAATCGACCTATCGCCGGTCCGATTACAGTGATTGCCATCATACTGATCTTCCTGCCGATGATCAGCTGGGTATGGAAAAGCTCACGCGCTAAAACTTAAAATACCGGGGTGTGGCGCGGGCATTTCTGGCAACGCTGACGTATCATGTCGACTGATCATGAAATGGCGATATTATGTGGTTTGGAGAACTTCCAACTGCTGATGCGGGCGGTTGTATACTTGCCCATAGCGTTCGGTTAAACAATCAAAGAATAAAAAAAGGCAGCCTCCTGAGTGATGCGCTTATTCGTGCATTGCTATCGGAGAATCACTCACGTGTGACTGTGGCGCGTCTCGATTCTGGGGATGTCGCGGAAGATCAGGCAGCCCGGCAACTGGCCACTGCAGTGGCTGGCGCGGGAGTGATTGTGGGTCAGGCGCATACTGGCCGGGTAAATTTATTTGCTGCCAATGATGGCCTGTTGGTTTTTAATCGTGACAACACGGTAGCCATTAATAGCATTGCCGAAGAAATAACCTTATCTACGCTTGCAGAAAATACCTGGGTGCTGGCGGGAGCAATGATAGCAACCTGCAAGATCATCACCTACGCAGTTCCCGGTGCCAGTCTTGAAGCTACACAGCGTGCTGCCGAAGCTGAAAAAATACAGGTACCCGCAGTGGCAGCGCACAGTGCTGTTTTATTGCAGACCAGCCTTGCATCGATTAAACCGTCAGTACTGGATAAGACCAGAATGGTCACTAGTGATCGTTTAACTGCCCGCGGGGCTGAATTAATCGGTGAGCATCGATGTGAGCATAATATTGCTGCTCTGACGGAATTACTGAAAGACCAGGTCAATGTCAATCCTGACTGGATATTAATAGCAGGCGCTTCGGCGATCAGTGACCGTCGTGATGTCATACCAGCTGCCATTGAAGCTGCCGGCGGTGTAGTGACTCGCTTTGGCTTGCCGGTTGATCCCGGAAATTTATTGTTGCTTGGCGAGCTTAACGGAGCAACCGTGATCGGGTTGCCGGGGTGTGCCAGATCGCCACGTTATAATGGTCTTGATCAATTGCTTGATCGGATGGCATGCAGGGTTGAAATTGATGCAACATGGTTAAACAGTTTAAGTGTGGGAGGCTTGTTGACCGAGATGGTGGATCGCCCGCAGCCGCGTGTTGAAAGCACAGCAGAGTCATCACAGGCAACCATTGCCGGTCTGGTGTTAGCGGCCGGATCTTCCCGTCGTGCAGGAAATACAAATAAATTATTGGTGCCATACCGCGGGCAGGCCATGGTGCGTTCTGTTGTTGGCAATGTCTGCGACAGCACACTTGATCAGGTCCTGGTGGTAACCGGTTACCAGCGCACGGCTGTTGAATCGGCTGTGGGTGATACACGTGCACAGTGTGTGTATTGTGCCGCGCATGCAAAAGGAATGGCGCACTCTTTATCGCATGGGTTGTCCAGGCTACTTGATGCAGATGCGGTAATGGTTTTTCTGGCAGATATGCCACATGTATCAACGCAACTCATTGATCAATTGGTGGGTGATGTGAACAAACAGGAAATTAAACTCACTGAATCTATTGCGGTGCCTGTTTACAGCGGTAGAAGAGGAAATCCGGTAATCATCGGCAGAGCATTTTTCGACACCCTGTTACGTAACACCGGTGATACCGGTGCAAAGTATTTAATGCGACAGTACCCGGAGCGGGTGATTGAATTGCCGGTAGATGAAGCCGCGGTGGTAGTTGATTACGATACAACTGAAGCGCTCGAGAATTTATCAGATGATTAAAACGGGTGCGCTGGTACTTCTGATATTAGTGAGCTTCACATTTCAATCCAGACTCAGCGGCGCTGAAGTCTCTCCACCGATCCGAATTGCTGCCGCGTCCTCCCTGCGGTTTGTAATGGATGAAATAATCGATGCCTATGCGGCACAAAGCGGTAGAGTTGCACCACAGGTGGTTTATGGTTCATCAGGAAATCTATTTCGACAAATAAGTCAGGGGGCTCCGTTTGATTTGTTTGTGTCCGCAGATGCTGCTCTAACAGAGAAGCTTGAAAACGCTCTTCCGGAAACTGGCACGGCAGTAGAATTCGGGGTTGGGCGACTGGTGTTGTTCACCAGAAAGCCCGTGGCCGTTGGTCTGTCAGAATTTAAAGCTCTGCTTGAGCACACTGATGAATTTAAATTAGCAATCGCCAATCCACGACACGCGCCATTCGGACGAGCCGCGCAACAGGCATTGCGTTCACTTGATTACTGGGACGCCGCGACTCCTCGATTGGTGTATGCCGAAAAAGTGTCGCAGGCTGCTCAGTTTGTTGCCAGCGGTGCAGCAGAATTTGCGGTGATCTCAAGGTCTCTTGCGGTATCCCCGGCGCTGCGCAATACGGGCAGCTTTAAATTGATCCCGGCGAAACACCATCAGCCTGTGGTGCAGTCGATAATTGTCCTAACTCGTGAAAAACCGGTGCAGGAACTTTTTAGTTTTATTCTTAAAAGCCAATCTGCCGTCGAGATTTTGCAGGAATATGGTTTGCGCGACGAGTAGTCCGGGGTTCTGCATGGACCGAAGGTGGTGGCGCGGGATTTGCTCTCCCAGTTCTCGCTTTGCAATTTGGTCCGTGGCCACACACGATGGCGTCGGAAACTTGAGAATCCTTTTGGAAGATAGAATGACACGCAACACGATCCTGCTGGAGCGTCTGAAAAAAGATGGTAACGGCCTTGAGATAGGTCCGTGTCATCGCCCGGCTGCTCCGAAAAAGGAAGGGTTTAATGTTGAGATAGTAGATCATCTGTCGCGTGATGGGTTGCTGTCGAAGTACAAAGACCGCCAGCTGGATTTAGACGCTGTCGAAGAGGTTGATCATATCTGGACTGGTCAGTCCTATGTTGAATTAACGGGCAGGAAAAAACACTATGACTGGATAATTGCATCGCATGTTATTGAGCACACGCCCGATCTGATAGGTTTTTTAAAGGAGTGCGATTCTGTTCTGAATGATGAGGGGGTAGTCTCTCTGGCGGTGCCGGATAAACGCTACTGTTTCGACTACTATCGACCGATCTCATCGTTATCACGTGTTATCGATTGTCATCTGTCAGAAAATCGAATCCACAGCGCAGGGACGGTAGCAGAGTACTATCTGAATGTGGTGAAAAAGAGCGGTATAGGTGCCTGGGATGCGAATACTGAAGGTGAGTGCAATTTTATTCATACGCTGGAGCATGCTGTTCAGGGCATGAATAAGGTTAAAAAGCATGGAATCTACATTGATGTGCATGCCTGGTGTTTCGTGCCACACTCTTTCAGGTTGTTGATTAATGATCTGTGTGACTTAGGGTTGATTCCGTTTCGAGAAGTCAGCTTTACGGCAACAATGGGTAGTGAGTTTTTTATCACTCTTGGTCGGCAGGGCTCAGGTTTGGATATCACGCGCCTGGAGGCCACCCGACAGATTGAAGCAGAAGTGCTGGCACCGATACGGCAGGCTGCCTGACACTGCGTCAGACTATGCCGGTTCTTTTTCTGGTGCCCGATAGATAAAATACCAGTGATATGGCACAAAGCGATATCAATAGCAGTACCGCAGACATAACCGATGCAGATTTATTATCAAATGACTGGACGCTGTCATAAATTGAAATTGCGATAGTTCGGGTTTCATCAGGAATGTTACCCCCCACCATTAATACCACGCCGAACTCCCCCAGCGTGTGCGCAAAGACCAGTACCGCAGCACCCAGAATCCCCGGCCATATCAGTGGCAGTTCAATGATTCTGAATTGCTGCCAGCGCGATAAGCCGCAACAGGCGGCGGCATCACGAACATCGCGACTAATATTTTCGAAGGCACGTTGTATAGGCTGCACGGCAAATGGAATATTAAAAATCAGTGAGGCGATCAATAGTCCTTCAAAACTAAAGGCGAGGGATCTGCCGGTCAGTTGTTGATATAAGCCTCCCGTGGTCGAAGAAACCGAAAACACCGAGAGCAAATAAAACCCCAGAACTGTCGGCGGCAGCACCAGGGGCAGGGCCAGAAGGGCTTGAATAAGTGATCGGCCTTTAATTGGACTCCATGCCAGCCAGCGCCCCAGAAGCAGCCCCAAAGGCAATAGTAAGATTAGTGTCCATAAGGCCAGTCGGAAAGATAAATTTAGTGCTGACCAGTCCATTAAGTGTTCACCATTGGTGGAATGCAGTACACACTGATTCGATTGGCCGGAAGTGATTAACTAAATTCATCACGGATTTGCTGGTCGTGTTCACCGAGTGCCGGCACTTTGCCTGCAATAACCGGTTGTCCAAATACATTGGCTGAAGGTGCAAGCAGATCAATATTTCCAGTCTCACCCTGTATGGTAAGTGTACGATTTTGCGGGTGTGTCAGTAGATCGTCCAGATCGGATAAGCGCCCGTAAGCAATATTGGCATCTTCCAGTAGTGTGATGGCCTGTTCCCGAGTGTGTTGGACAAACGTAGCAGCGATCAGACTATCGACGTTGCTGCGGTTCGCTACTCTTGATGTGTTCGAGTCAAAGCCTGGTTGGTTTGGCAGATCACGTTGCATCAATACATTGTTACACAGGCTCTGCCATTCGCGTTCGTTTTGAATCGATATAAGAATAAATTTTCCGTCGTTGCAGGGGTAGGCACCGTAAGGAGCGATAGTCGGGTGCTTCAGGCCGTGCCGGCCCGGCTTTTTGTTGCCATATTTATACTGCAGGTAGGGTACATTCATCCAGTCTGCCATGGCCTGATAAAGCGAGACTTCAATCACTCGGCCAGTACCGGATGGATTGATGTCTGATTTACTGCGCTCGCGGGCAAACAACGCCTGCAGTATCGCCTGGTGCGCGCACATACCGGCAGCGATATCACAGACCGACACTCCTACTCGTGCCGGACCATCACTGGTGCCATTGATATTGCAAAGACCAGATTCAGCCTGCACCAGGAGATCGTAGGCCTTTTGGTTTTGATAAGGACCGCTTTCACCATATCCCGAGATAGAGCAGGCAATGAGATGCGGGTATTGCTGCTGTAGCATCCCGGGGCCAACCCCTAGTCGATCAGCTGCTCCCGGTGCCAGATTCTGAATAAAAACGTCAGCCTGTTTAAGAATATTGGTTAGCAGTTTTGAGTCAGTAGAATCCTTCAGATTCATGCGTACAGACTGTTTGCCGTGATTCAACCAAACGAAATAGGCGCTTTCTCCGTTCACTAGAGAATCGTATTTTCGGGCAAAATCACCTTCCGGGCGTTCAATTTTTATCACCCGCGCACCGGCCTGGGCCAGGCGACCAGAGGCGTACGGAGCGGCTACTGCCTGTTCCAGAGTAACTACGGTGAT
>CAZNOB010000171.1:0-1574 GCA_964574535.1 uncultured Granulosicoccaceae bacterium
CTAGTTCTGACCTGCAAGCCAAAGCGCTATCCACACGAAAACAGGTAAAAGTACAAATACCATCAATGTAGAAAGCACTACAAGGCCCGCCACTTTTTCAGGTGACCTGTTAAAGTGCCTGGCAAAAACAACATTAAATACAGCTACCGGCATCGTGAACATTAAAAAGACCACGCCGGCTTGAGAACCTTCAAGCTTCAAACCCCACACAATCAGAAATCCCATAGAGACCCCCAGGATCAACCTGATCAGTGCAAGTTTAAGCGACAGACCCAGATCAGTGATTGCCAGTTGTGCCAGTGAGTGTCCGAGTACGAGTAGTAATGCCGGAATAACCAGGCCACCAAGTAGTTCTGTTGTATTTGCAATCCATTCAGGTACTGAGAAACTAAAACTCAATACCAGTAAACTGAGAACGATCGCATAGTTGAGTGGTTGCTGGAATAGTCTGGCAAAAGAAAATCCCCCGGCAGAAATCCCGTACCCAATTGAGTACTGCGAAATAGAGTTCACAATAAAATAGGAAACCCCCATTGCCAAACCCTCTTCTCCGAATGCCATCAAAACCAGCGGCAGGCCGATATTGCCGGAGTTAGCGTGCATTAGAGAAGGCAGGTAAGTACTGCACGACAGATTAAGATATTTTAGTACAGCCCACCCGACTACCGCTGCGATCATCAAGCCCAGTGTGGCTGCCAGCGCCATCTGACCGACTGTAGCCAGACTGATATCCAGCCGCGTTAAAGAAGAAAATATCAGACAAGGTGTCGCTACCTTCAATACCAGATTGGTTAATGTTTCAGCATCGAATTTTTGATCAAGCAGCGACCACAGATACCCTAACCCTACAACGGTGAAAACGGGCGCAACCACCGTAAATATCTTGGCAAGCAATTATTTTTTTTCCGGAAACGGAAATTATTGAAAAGTCAGACCTGGTATTCCTTGCCATTGACCAGCCAGTTTTCAGTGACTTCAGTACCTGACATACGCAACATCTTGGATACAGCGCAATGTTCTTTAAGCTTGTTTATAACAGATTCTATTCCTTCTTCGCTGCCGTTCATTGTAGCTTTTATATTCAATACAGCATTGGGGAATGGTATGTCTATGGGTTCAATCAGTCGGGTACCACGACTGTCCATTGTGGTGATGACTTCGATATCCATATCGGTAACCTCGACATTGTTGGCCTTTGCCAGTTTGTTTGAAATAACATGCGTGCATCCGATCAATCCTGCAAAAACCATTTCAACCGGCATTGGCCCTTTGTTGGTTCCTCCCCGCTCGACAGGCTCATCGATAATCATATTGACGTCACGTGAGGTAACACTTGAGCGAGTGCCGGACTCTGCTGTTCCGGACAGACGGAACTTCCAGATTGGCTTCTCTTTAACTGTGACCATACAGGTTCTCCAACAGGCTAAAAAAACTCGGGAGACCTCCAGAGAGATCTCCCTTCAGAAAAAGCAGAATCTGGTGACCAACCACAGTGGCTGGCAGCTACTGGCCAGCCAACTATTGACCGACTAGTTTTGGAACGGCCAGTTATTGATCAGCCAGTTATTGACCAG
>CAZNOB010000171.1:1674-5249 GCA_964574535.1 uncultured Granulosicoccaceae bacterium
CAGCCAGTTATTGACCAGTAATAGACTCTACCAATGTCTTATAAGCGACTTTCTGCTCTTTACGCATGGCTTCGTAGTCGTCACCGCTCATGTAATCGATGTTCTCACCCAGGCGGCTCATCATGCGCTGATAGGTTTTATCACCGTTAAGTTGACCGAAAGCCTCGCGCAGGATGTTCAGGCGATCTTCAGGGATTTCCCTGGGTGCTAACACGACTCTATGCATAAAGCCTACATCGCCACCCACACCCAGCTCGGAGAAGCTTGGTACTTCGGGATAGATGCGCTCGTTACCCGCGGTTGCCAACACCCTTATCTTACCGGCTGAAATCTGACCGGAAAGTGTAGAAGGAAAGCCCATCGTCACATCGACGTCACCACTTAGCAGTGCTTGCATAGCTGGACCACCGCCCTTATAAGGCACCAGATTAAGCTCGAACTCATTTGCCTGCATCAGCTGCGCAGCTGGTACGAACAACGCACCCCAATTTCCGGAATGTGCCATTTTTACCTTACCGGGATTCTCTTTTGCTGCCGCAAAAAGTTCCTGAGCAGATTGATACGGGCTATCAGCAGCGACCACAATTGCAATCGGCGCGAAGTTAGTACGTGCTACGGTGACGAAATCTTCCATTGTATCGTATGGCAGATTCTCAACATGCTGTTGTAATTGATCGGTGTAATTATGCGCGAAGAGCAGCGTGTATCCATCTGCATCTGCTGTTGCCACTTCGTTTGTGCCTTTCTGCCCTGATGCACCTGGTGACAACTGAACAATCATCGCCTGATTAAGATACTGTGGTATGACACTGGTCATTACACGTGCATTCAAATCATGCGAACCACCAGCGCCAAGCGGAATAACCAATGAGATAGGTTTTTCCGGATAGTCAGCCGCTATCACTCCACCGATCATGCCCGCTGTAAGCACTGTGGTTGCTGCTATCTTCAAAATAATTCGTTTTGTTAACTTGCTTAAATCCATCGTTGCTTTCCTCTCTCTTGTGAACTGTGATCGTTTTTCACGTTGATAAAATTAAAGACTGCGATTTATACCTTTATCGTTACTATGGTGAGTTATCCGACAGGGTTGACTCCCCGGGTTGCGGTTGTTTTTTATTAACACTGCGCCAAAGTAGATACCCGACAATTGGAGTAATCACAAGAATGGCAAGCATTCCCGGCCGTTGAGTCAATGCAAAATTTATCAGATTACCCTCTGACATTGCCATTGTTTGACCAAAAGCATACTCAAGCGGTTCGCCGAGAATAAATCCCATCACCATTGGCATGACATCAAATTTGCCGAACCTTGCAATTACACCAAACAAACCAAAGAAGGCCAGCATTAAGATGTCAAACACATCTGACCGGAAGACATATGAACCTGCGACGGCGAACATAACCACCAAGGGTATTAATAAAGAGCTCTTAATTGAGACAATTCGGGCAAAAAACGGAATTGCCAGATAGCCAATAATTAAAAACAGAATATTGGCCAATACCATGATGATCAGGATGGCAAAAACCACCGACCCCTGGGTTTCAAATAGTTCCGGACCGGGACGTAAGCCCTGAGCTACAAACGCGCCCAGCAAAATAGCGGTGACGTTGTCTCCGGGAATACCCAGTGTAAGCAATGGCACCATAGTCGGGCCATTTACCGCATTGTTTGCAGCTTCCGCCGCAGCGACACCTTCGAGTTCTCCCTGGCCGAAATTTTCGGGAGTATCTGAGGCGTTTTTTGCAGCCGTGTAGCCCATCATCGCCGCAACTACCTGCCCAAGCCCGGGAATTATTCCGATACACGTTCCGATCATGGTGGATCTGCCGATGGTTCGCAGACAACGTTTGAATTCGGCAAATTTTAAGCGCTCGCCCACGACTCTGGTGGCATTTTTAAGCTTTGATGAGTTAGCACTAATGACATTGACGATCTCTGGAATGGCAAACACGCCTATCAGCATTGGCAGCAGTGGTATACCCGATTTTAATTCGAACAGTCCAAAGGTAAATCGCTCTACCCCGCCAATCGGGTCGGTTCCGATCAGGCTGAACCAAAGACCGATGCACATCATCAACAACCCCTTCACAGGATTGCGCCCCGCTGTTGCAGCAACGACAATCAGGCTAAGCAGTAAAATTGCTGCGAGCTCGGGGGGGCCAAACTGCATAACTAAAAACGCAATCGGGAATATCATCATCAGGGTAAAAATATCACTGGAGGTGTCGCCGATGATTGATGAAAAAAGAGCTATATCGAGCGCTTTGCGAGATTGACCTTTTCGGGTTAGCTGGTATCCATCATAGGTTGTGGCGATAGCTGCCCCGGTGCCGGGCATTGACACCAGTATTGCGGGAATGCTGCCGCCAAAAATACCGCCCTTGTAAATACCCAGTAGAAAAGGAATACCGACCAGCGGATCAAGAAGAAACGATACCGGTAGCAATATGGCCATCGCCATTAGTGTGGTGAACCCTGGTAATGCACCGATTAACATACCGGCAAAAAGCCCGGCCGAGGCCAACACAAAGGTGTCGACTCTCAAGGCCATTGCAAAACCTGTAAGAAACTGCTCTATCATGAGAGGTCAAACCAACGCGACAAACACATACTCACTCGCCAAACCGGTTAAAGATACCTGCATAAAAAAGCTCAATGAGATTGAGCTCCGGCAGGGAAACCAACAGCACTCGAGTCGCCAGCAGATAGAGCAACACCGGGCTTAAGACTGCGAATGGAATTATCTGCCACCAGTTGCGATTGCCCAACAGCAAAGAAACTACAGTGATAACGATGAACGAGCTTATTAAAAAGCCTACCGGTTTTAACAAAAGTCCATAAGCCACTAACATCACAAAAAATACAGCTACACGGACTAACGGGCTATCTTCATTTGAGACCTCACCGTGAGGTATGCCCGCCCCGGTGGTAGCTCGACGTGCAGCAATCGCCGCAAATAATGCAGCCAGTATCGACAGTGCCAGTATTAGTGACAGGATGATGTAGGGAAAAAGAGTCGGTTCCATTGCAGACAGTGACCGCCCGAACAACAGCTTGGGTTTCGCCACCAGGTGGGGCAACGAGACGATAACGGCGAGGGCCGCCAGGCCACTGGCCAGCGAAAACAGCAATTCATTTCGATGAATCGTTCCTGTGGCCTTATCGCGTTTCTCTGGTTTCAGACTATTTTGCATAGTTTGTTTAGCAAATCCAAAGCATCCCCATACTGCATGTCCAGTCAGGCTGACACATTATCATGTGAGGATTTACCATATCAACGATTATCGATAATTATTATCGCTTCAGCGATTATCGATATTCATTGAAAGCCATTTTATCGATAATCGTTGAAATGGTCACGAACACGATGTTAGGATTTCTGCAAGTTTAAGCGAATTTGCAGCCTGGCCGAGTGGCTCTCCTTTATGGATGCGCACAGGCGCGCGAATAATGCAGCCTATATCCGCAGCAGTATCAGCATCGGGTGACTTAAACACATTGCGCCCGCGCTGCTGGTAGCCGATTGCAGGAGGAAATCGTCATGCCACACATTGCACCACTCAGCAGCCAG
>CAZNOB010000171.1:5349-10853 GCA_964574535.1 uncultured Granulosicoccaceae bacterium
TGAATTGTGCTTACCCCTGAACTGATATTTATCCAGTAAACCAGTAACGATATCTAACGGAGGAAAAGATGACAGATAAGCTAAAACTTAATCGCAGAAAATTTCTGGCCAGTGCTGCTGCCGGGACAGCTGCTGCGATGCAGATTACTCTCCCTGCCAGCGCGTTCGCTCAGGCAGGCTACCCTCGGCGACCGATTACATTGGTCGTGATGTATTCAGCAGGAGGTGGTACCGACACCATTATGCGCAAGCTGGCCGAAGAGATGGCCAGTAGCCAGGGCTGGAAAATTAACGTAATTAATAAACCCGGTGCAGTCGGAGGCGTTGCCACGCAGTTTGTATCTGCTGCCAGACCTGACGGTTATACTCTACTGGGTGGAGCAAACTATAACCGCTTTGTGCGGGTTCTGGGCCACGCTGATTTTGTCCCGTGGGAAGACTGGGTGCCAATGAAGGCGGCGAACGCCCTGGCTAGCTGGTCAGTTCGTAAAGACTCGCCATTCGAAACCTTTGATGATGTCATTGCTGCTGCCAGGGAAAAACCAGGTTCGGTGACAATTTCTACTTCGGGTACCGGTGGTGTCTGGCACGAGCTGGCACTGATCGTCGCAAACCTGGCTGGTGTTGAACTTAAATACGTTCCGTATAAGGGTGGCAAGCCTGCAACACTTGCAGGATTGCAGGGCGAAACCGATATCGCGGGCGGTGGCGTACACGAACACATTGATCTGATTCGCGCCGGTGAGATGCGAAATCTGTGTCAAACCAGCGGAGAAGATATCGTTCTCGACGATGGTACTACCCTGCCCTCTATCGCAACGATATTGCCCGAGAGTCGAAAAATACTACCCGTTGGTGCGACTTATAACTTTATGGTTCGACGTGACTTACCACCTGAAGTCCTGCAGATGCTGGCAGACGGCTTTCGAGCAGCAGCGGGCTCTGATTCGTTTAAAGAGCTGATGGATCAAAAGTTCTTCCAGCTCGATATCAAAGTCGGTGAGGAAGCTGACCGCGAAGGCGCATTGATGGAGTCAGTCACGGTAGATATTTTTAATCGCTTTCAGGATCAGATTGGTGCGGAAGTTAAAACCGCTGAAGCGCTTGGACTGCCTAAGCCGGAAGATTTCGATTCCTGGTGGCCACCAGAAGGTTACAAACCTCCGCCAATTAGCTGATTAGCTTAATAGGTCCCATCGCTGCCATTATTCATGGCAGCGTACTTTCATTATTTTTCTGGCCCACCGCCTGAGTCAAAAGTCAGTTGACATCTAACAAACCCAATCAATCGGTAACGTTCGAAGGCGAAGAGGCGGGCGCTGGTTATTCCTCTCCTACGCTGGATCTATTAGCCGCCGGTTTTCTGGTCATACTCACCATCATTGTGATGATAGCGTCGTGGTCACTACCGGTTCCCGGAGACCTACTGACAGCCCCGGGATTACTGCCTTTTTTAACTGCGCTTTCATTGTTATTAATGGCACTTATTCTGGCTGTCACTGCATTGAAAAGAAAAAGGGTCAACTCAGATTTATCGAACACATCAGATATCGCCGAAGCTGTAGAAAACGAAGCTGTACCTACTGCAAAAACGATGCTACTCGCGGCCCTTGTCGGATTCTATATTCTCTCTTTGCAGCTGCTGGCATTTCAACGGGATTTTTCAATTGGCGATACATTTTTCAGTGTCAGTGCGTTTGAACCTGTCACAATTATCGCTTTAGCGGCGATCATTCACATCTACTGGGGTGGTCGTTTATGGATTACTACAATTGTATCGGTGCTATGGACACTAGCGCTATCAGTGGTCTTTCAAAAAGCGTTTAACCTGCCATTGCCGGGCAGCTTTTAAGCGATGGGTATCGTTGATGCGTTATTGGCGGTGATCACGCCGATTAATCTTATAACAACGATCAGCGGTGTTAGCCTTGGCATAATCTGGGGTGCCCTTCCGGGACTGTCAACTACAATGGCAATGGGGTTGTTGATCGGTTTATCAGCTGGTATGCCCCAGAATATCGCGATTTGTTTTATGCTCGGCGTATACACAGGCAGTGTGTTCGGCGGTGCTATTTCAGCAGTGCTTATAAATATCCCCGGTACACCGGATGCAGTACCCACGATGATCGAAGGCCATCAGCTTGCGAAAAAAGGCGAAGGCGGTCAAGCACTGGGTATGGCCATCGCAGCATCTTTTGTTGGCGGCACCATAGGGATTGTGATGCTGGTACTTTTCATTCCATTGATTCTGACCTTTGCACTTAACTTTCGATCGTGGGAAATGTTCTGGCTCGCTGTCATTGGGATCATGGTGTCAGGATCAATGTCTGCTGGGTCGATGCCTTTAAAAGGCTGGATAGCCGGCTGGATTGGTATCCTGGTGGCGCTTGTAGGACTGGATTCCATTCACGCGATACCACGATTCACGTTTGGCTCTATGGCACTTTTTGATGGTATCTCCTACGTAGCAATTTTGATCGGCCTTTTTGGTATGGCTGAGATTTTTCGCACACTGCCTTCCAGCACTGCATCTGCAATTCCCGATACCGTCGGGCGAATCATCCCTTCGGCCAGTATGTTAAAGAAATACATTCCGGCATCAGTTCGTTCCGGAATAATCGGCACTACCATAGGTGCAATCCCCGGCGCGGGTGCTAATGTCGCTTCATTTTTAGCGTATGACATTGGCAGACGCAGAGCAAAACAGGACGAAAAAAAACGTTGGGGTAAAGGCAGTTATGAAGCCATAGTCTGCGCAGAGACCTCAAATAACGCAAATATTGGCGGGTCAATGTTGCCAACTCTTGCATTGGGCATTCCGGGTAATGCCCCGGCGGCGGCATTACTCGCGGCTCTGACACTAAAAAACGTTGTGGTTGGACCCACCATCGAAATAGATCACCCGGGGTTGATTTACTTTATCTACGCTGCTTTATTTGTGGCTAATATGTTGATGTATCTCGCTGCCTTCGCATTGATTGCACCCTGTGTAAAATTGTTCAGTCTTCCACGCGGTATATTGATGCCACTCATTATTCCGGTTTGTGTTATCGGCGCTTTCTCGGTCAAGCTATCCATGTTTGATGTATGGATTATGTTCTTTGCGGGCGTGGCCGGTTGGGTGCTTTCGATCTTCAGGTTCCCGGTTGCACCGATCGTACTGGGTGTCATTCTGGCACCGTTGGCGGATGAAAATCTGCGTCGCGCGTTGCTGCTTTTTAAAGACAAAGAGCCCGGATATATTTTATCGCAAACGATAGGCACCATACTGATGTTGTTTGTACTCATTGTCATTGCCGAAGGTATTTTAAGGGCGTTTCGTTCGGCGAGATCCACAACATAATGATTTTGGCTCATAGATATACAAACCCGCAAGCAGTATTTTCAATGGAGGCGAATTCATGAAAAAAGAAAAAAAACCCATCGGCCTGGCCGTTATCGGCTGCGGCACTATTGGCAGAATTCGGTCAATGCTTGCACGCGACTATCCCGGTGTTGGCTGGATTGGCCTCTGTGATCTGAAAGCTGATCTGGGAGAGCGGCTAAAAAAAGATACCGATGCGGATTTCTTTACCACTGATTATCGCGAGCTGCTGGCCCGACCCGAAGTAACGGCAACTGTAATAGCCACGGATGAGAATTTTCATTTCGATCCGACCATGCTCGCAGTAGAACAGGGTCATAGTCTTTTTATCGAAAAGCCACTTGCCACAGACGCAAGAGAATCCGCCATGATTCTATCGGCTATTGAAGAAGCCGGGGTAGACGCAGTTGTCGGTTACACACAGCGATTCAGACGGCGTTTTTTAGCGGTGAAGGAAAAGCTGATGACAGGACAAATCGGTGATGTACATTCTGTGGTTACCAGAGCCTTTATGAATCGCATGGTGCCTATCGCTACCGTCAGCCGTACGCAGGATCGTTCAACGTTGACTCCAATGGTGGTATCCGGAACCCATAGCCTTGATATGTCGATGTGGCTGATGGAAGGAAAAACAGCGGCATCAGTATTCGCGCAATCCACTGACCGTGTATTGGGTGAATATGGCACTAAAGATTCCACCTTCGGTGTTTTCACCATGACCGACGGCACAATCTGGTCCATGAATATAAGCTGGGCACTGCCTGAAGTCTGGCCCGGTGCTGTATATGGAATAGAAATCGGCATTGTCGGTGATCAGGGGGTTATCGACATAGAAGACACACATCGCGATCTGGTTCTCGCCAGCAATGTTCCACAAGGGGCCGGCTACGCACCGGAAGGGTTTGAACCGGGTGCACCACGACACGTGGACTTTCTTACCAGTTACCCGCCCGGAGACCTGCACGACGGTCAGCTGTGGGGGCCAATGCGTGAAGAAACTATCTCATGGTATCAACGAGTTTATGCGGGCCTGTCCACCCCGCATGCCACTGCTGCAGAAGCACACCGGAATCTACTGATGACTATGGCAATGGATGTTTCTGCAAAGCGGGGTGTACCGGTGCAATTGCCTGCTAATCCCGATGAATTGATGAATGAACTAAACCAAAACTAACAACAGGGAATCTTTTTAAATTGACTACACGGCTACATTTTTCCGGCTACCAGGGTGATCGATCCGTCCATACACGTGCTGGCAGAGTATTCTGCGACATCATTAAGCGCGAGGCGGACAGCGATACCGATATTAAATTTGAAGAGAATATTGTACAAGGTGGAGCAAAAGCGGCAGAGCTACTCGAGAGAACAGAAAGTGGAGAGATAGACGGTTGCTATTTTTCTTCGAGCTATCTGGCAGACCGTGTACCCGAACTCGGTCTTTTTGATCAACATTTCGTGGTCCCCGACCGCCACCATGCCTATGCTGTTCTGGATGGCACACTGGGGGAACGATTAAAGCAGGAAGTGGAACAGAAAACAGGCTTTAAAGTATTGGGTTACTGGGACAATGGCGTGCGCAATATTTCTACGTCTGTCCGACCAATCAGAACTCCCAAAGATTGCGTCGATCAAAAGATACGAACACTGGCAAACGACAACCACCAGAGAGTTTTCAGATCATTAGGCTTTCAGCCAATGAAAATAGATGTCAGAGACCTGCCAGAAGCAGTTATATCCGGAATCGTCGATGCTCAGGAGAATCCACTCACCAATATCTACAACTTTGATCTTCATAAAACACACAGATACATCACGCTTAGCCGCCATTTACTTGGTGTCGCACTGCTTCTTTTTAACAAAGACACCGTTAATGGCTGGTCGGATTCGTTCAGGCAGATTGTCTCAGATGCAGCGAAAGAGGCAACGGGACAACAACGCATGTTCGCAGAGCAGGAAGATAGTATCTGTACCGAAGCACTAAAATCAGACGGCTGCGAGCTAATTGAACTATCTGACGAGGAACGAACAGCGTTTCGACAAGCCACCGAATCAGAAGTGAATCTGACACGCGCTCAGTTCAGTGATGAATTCATAAAGCTATTCGAAAGCGATCTCGCGAGCGCAAAACCCTGAAAATAGA
>CAZNOB010000172.1:0-10843 GCA_964574535.1 uncultured Granulosicoccaceae bacterium
TTGTCGGTTTGTCGGTTTGTCGGTACACCGGCGTGTATAGTAAACTCGGTGATGAACGGGTAGATCCCGTCGATGTTCGGTACAGACAGGCTTTCGACGATTCGAGTCTGTGATCCTTGTATTATTGGCGTCTCTGCATTCACGCTATATTAGTAGCACACGCAGAATTTTAGCAAGTCAGTATAACTATTTATTATCCTCTGGTTAAATACTGTTGATTTTTTTTATTCCATTGTTGCATAGAAGGTTCCCAGGGGTCTGCGCGGCAGAACCTCAGCTACTGCGCCGCGCCCTCACGGTGTGCCAAGAGTGACAGTAATCATCGATCGTTTTCGGACAATTGAACAACTATGTGCCTCAAATGATCGTACCGTATTCAAAAAATCTAGGGCTATCCCATGGCACGTTTTCGCTACGCAGACTTCTACCGCTCAGACTTCTAGCCAAAAAACCTTGATTGTATAAAGCTTTTGGGCAGCTAATTTAAAGAAGATGCGCGCCAGGCTATTTTAATCTAATCCCTCCGAGCTACCGTTCGGAAAAACATGCAGGAGCATCTACCGTTGCGTTACCTTCCGTCTATTGTTTTTTTTCTTGCCTTATGTGCTGTTTGGATTGTTGCCGATCGTGCGCAACTTCAAGCGCTGGAGAACGAAAAACGTGATGGTGCAACCCGCATTTTGCGAAATTTACAGACACAAATTGATCGCTACATTTCCCGAACTTTAAGAGCCAGTCGTAAGATGGCCGCGCAGATTGATCCGAGCATCCAGATTGATCAACAAACCTTCGAGTCTGTTGTGGAGGAGTTCTATGACGAGCCCGCTGACATATCGCGTGTAGAACTCGCACCTGATTTTATCACCCGAAACGTATACCCGCTGGAAGGCAATTCGCGCTACATAGGTCTAAGTCCATTGCGTAAGGCATTCGATGGGCGTTCGAGGCTTGTCAGCGATGTGGAGCGTGGCTTTCCTTTACTGGCTGCTATAAGCCTTGATAAGAACGGCTCCGGAGAACTGCAGGTTCGTTCGGAAATTCGAGAGGTTAAAGCAAACAAGATAATCTCGAATGGTGTTCTACACATGGTAGTCAACTTCGAACTGGATCTCGCTGACCCAATTAATGAACTGCCAGGGGGCGATGTGGATTTTCTCTACCTGGTAAGACCAGTGGGCGAACCCACACCTGAGTTACCAAAGGATTGGGAATCTTTACCGCCAGACTTCCAGCTAATCACCCACAATATGCGCCATCCACCGGGTGATATTTTGTTATTCGCCAAGCCGGTTAATGGGTGGCAGCCGGAACTCTCGAAAACAGTCAGTCACCGCTTGCGATATACCCTGTTCGCACTTTCATTGCTGTTGCCGGTTTTTGCCGCAAACTGGTTTGCGATTTCCCGTGGCACGACGCGTGTTGATCTTTCGAAAACTCGTCAGCAAATGAACGGTTTGCTAAAAACACTCCCGGGTGCTGCGCTCACTTACACCAGTCGATGTAGTAGCGAATTAGGTTCTGATAAAGATAGCGTAAGATTTCTTAATCCGAAATCATGCATGGAAATCTTCGGCGTAGACTCAATAACTGCGGAAGCAAATGTTTCATCGCTTTGGGATACTATTGAAACAACGGCTTACAGACAAGAAGTATCAAACGCTTTGCTTTCATCAATGCAGTTTATGCAAACCTTCGACTACACCTTGCCGATCGTCACCCCTGATGGTCAAAAAAAATGGCTTAAATGGAGAGCAGATCCCACCCGACTGCAGGATGGGTCTACACAATGGTCCGCTTTGGTTTTAGACAACACGGAAGCTACTAAAAGTAAACTCGAACTGGAAGATCAGCGAGAGGTTGCTTTTCGTGCTCAAAAACTTGAATCGATCGGTCAGTTGACCGGTGGTGTTGCACACGATTTTAATAACTTGCTTGCCGTAATCCTAACAAATCTGGAAATGATTTCGATGCAGGATCTCTCCGAGGTTCAAAAAGAATGTCTGGACGATGCAATCGATGCCACACAAATGGGTGCTGACCTCACCTCAAACATGCTCTCTTTTGCAAAACAGGCTCGACTAACACCGGAGATTATTAGCCTGAACGATGTTGTTAAGGCCGCGGGGAATCTGTTAACGCGAACCTTGCCGGCGTCTGTTAGTGTTCACTACAACCTTGATGAGGAGATCAGTCACGTGTGTGCTGATCGGGGGTCAACTGAAAGCGCTCTTCTAAATCTTGTGTTGAACTCAAGAGACGCTATGGATAATCAGGGGATACTTACTGTCACTACAAAGGCTGTAGTGATTCATGATGATGTAACAGACCCGCATCTTTCTGAACTCGCAACTGGCAGCTATACAGTTCTGTCGGTAAGCGATACAGGTGCAGGCGTTTCACCAGAGCACCTGGAAAATATCTTTGAACCTTTCTATACAACTAAAGCACCGGGTAAGGGATCGGGCCTTGGTTTGTCTATGATCATGGGATTCATGCAGCAATCAGGAGGCGCGGTAAAAGTAGTAACAGAAAAAAATAAGGGCACTACTATCAGTCTTTATTTTCCTACGGTTGGCTTAACTCCTCGTTCAAATAAGAGCGAAAATATTTTAAGTGCAACAGGTGGTAGAGTTCTATTCGCAGAAGACAACCTATTCGTCAGGAAAGCGCTAATGCGCATACTGAACGATTACGGGTATGACGTAGTGCCAACATCATCTGGTGATGAAGCCTTGCAGGCCTTTAAAAATGAAAGCGCTTGTTTCGATTTATTGATAACCGATATGGTAATGCCCGGTCAACTTCAGGGGCCTGCGCTTGCTAGAGCAATAAGAGAGATAAGGCCCGGGTTTGCTGTGATATTCATCAGTGGATACTCCGACGCAAACATTCAGACTTTGTCAAACGATATCCATGTTAAAAAGCCGGTTAAAAGCGCAGATCTGATCAATGCGATTGAAATGGTAAAAAGGCAGGCAATGTCTACTTCTGAAAGCGTAGGGTAGAATATATTGGTGAACAGTTCATTTGAACTAGTTAAAATGGCCGTCTACCTCTCTGGTTGGAGCCAGGCACTGGCGCTAAGGACGATAGCCAAAATTTACCATATTTCTAAAACAAGATTTTCATGGCGACATACTGCTAACTTTTATGGCGAATATTCAGGAATTATGGAAATATTTGGAAATCTGTAGTCTCGACCGGTACACCGGAACTCAATAGTTAAAAAATTCTGCTCGTCGTTTTCCAGTTAAACCTGCAAGCTTTTCCATTATTTTTATTCCAGTAAGTAACAGCAGATACCAAAGGCCTATCGATCCACCACCGTCCGTTGTTGCAAACGGGTTTGAAATTTCACTCATTGTTGTCGTCGCATCGTTGCCTTGTACCGCCTCACTTGAATCCGTGATCCTTCCGGGCTCTATTGTGTTATTAGCGGCAGTGCTGCTTGTCTCATTGCTGTGGTTAGCGGAGCTGGGTGGATCGCTCTCGACTCCCGTGTCTGGATTATCTATAACCTCATCAGGTGCATCTTCAACTTGCTCTACTGGTGCCTGCTCTGGTGTTGTTTGATCTTGTACTGATTGATCAGATGTTGTTTCGCCTTCGGGGGTACTCTCAATACCAAAAACAGGGGGCACACCAGTCGGTGTAGCAGAACACCGTACGAACGAGCCGTCTCCCGACCAGGTTCTTATTGCTTTTTCGTTCGTTGATGGCTCTGTAACTATCTCGACATACGGTGACTGCGTAAACGGAGCTCCCCCGGTATAAATACCATTGTCCATGCTCCAACTGGTAAACGACTCTTCATAATATAATTCGCTAACAGGACCAGCTGTTACAAAATGCTCTGACTGCACAATACCTGTGAATGGTGCCTCAGTTGTTAATGGAAAATGCGTGTAATGAAAAGTGTAGTGCGTTTCACGGCTGGGGTCGTTATCTGCTACATAAGCCCCGGCTCTGCTCGAGTAGATGTTATTAACGCAAAAAACGGTTTTGTTGTATAAATCTACCGGTGGATTCCAATACGCACGCGTTAAATTAACGAGTTCATTGGTTTCACGATTAATAATTGTCGGTGCTGGCTCTGATTCCATGGTGATGATGCACGAAGCATTGTCCTGCCAGCCAAAACCATCTCCGTCCGGGTCTGCAGCAACTTCTCTGCAAACTGGATCTACCTGAGCGAACGCTGACGGGGTGATCGATCCACACGATGCTACAACCAGTAAACCGGGTAACATAACTCTCATAGCGATGCCCTCAAGAAAATAAAATGTCATGACGTAATGCTGGCACATGATTATGGCCCCGTCAATACGTCATGACGTTAAATTTCATGATTATGCGGCATCTCACACCGGTGACATAAGGGTAGCGGTATATTCAGGGTATGCAGGCATCTCAGCCGGTGAAGCTCCAATGTTATCGATCGCCTGAACGCGTCTGCTTTTCAATGCCGCTATCGAACTGACACTATGCTGAGGTCAAGCGTGAGGCCGAAACAACTAGCAGGGTTAGTTTAATACCACAAGCCACTGATATGCCATCTGGGTCGCAGGCGAACACGTGGATAAACGGGTGGGGTAACGCCAACCAGTAACTCACGAAGCTTGTCAGTTGGCGGCGGTGAAGCTGGTAGCGGTGCGATATTGCCCAGGCGTGCTATTCGTTGTTCGGTTGGCGGGTGGGTACGAAGTGCCGCTGGAACAGGTGCCCGTTTTCCAGGTATGACGTTACGCCATAGCCCGCCATGCTGAATACGTTCCAGTTTGCGCAATGCCGAAGCCAGTCCTGCCGCGTCTCCGGTCAGTTCTACGGCACCAAGGTCTGCAGTAAATTCTCTTGAGCGTGATAACGCAAGCTGCAACAGTGTGCTGAGTAGTGGTGCAATTATCATGGCCAGCAGTTGCAGCGGACCGAGTCCGATCGTACCGCCGAAAAGAGCAACCGGTATGGAGATTATCAGTAGTAGTTGTCCCAGTTGCGAAATCGTGCCAAGCATTCGTGAGACAAAATCAGCCAGGCCCATCACACGTGTATCCTGATGACGGATGTGGCTGATCTCGTGGGCCAGCACTCCGGTGATCTCACGCGGGTTCATGACCCTTAGCAAACCATCCGTCACAGCCACTGCTGAATCTTCATTACTGCCTACTGCAAACGCATTAAGCATTCGCGAAGGCACGTAGTATAGACGTGGAACAGCAGGCAGATTGGCGCGGGCAGATAACTCTGCAAATATGCGATGAATACCGGGTGCCGCCTGTTGCGGCAGTGGCTTTGCCCTGGACATTCTTAGCACCAGTGACGGGGAGAAACGCGTACCGGCTACGCCGATAAAAAGGCACGTGATCAAGGCGACCAGGGCCCCGGGCCAGCCGGCGATAATAGCACCGAGTGCGACAAGCAAAGCGGTCATTGCCAGTAGCAGAAGTGCCGAATGGATTCCATTGATACGTTTGTGCCGTTCGAGTTCTTCAACATTCATTGGTTATAGTCTGGTACGCACCAACGTAAGCACAGGGTAGTTGTTGTTTACGGTGGCTTGATTCTGCCAAATATAAACCCTGGTGTTGCATAAAATTCCGGCCCGGAACTGCTGCGCTGCCTCTATAGCAGCATCTCTAGCTGCATTTAAGGCGCTGTACTCACTTTTACTGAATCTCACTTAGAGTGACCAGGTTCAATCCAGTAAAAATTCCGTGCAACGCCTTGCATACCTCATTATATGCTTCTGAACTCGAAATTTTATGCAACACCAGGGTAAATCTAATTAAAGTATACCGACTGATCCCCGGGATAGTCAGCTGTTGTATTTTACCAGCTAGTGCCCATCCAGAAACAGGGGCGTAGCGAGAATCACTGAGGTGCGTGAGATTTTACCGACTCCATGTGGGCGTTTAGTCACTCTAAATAACTACATGTAGTCGGTGAAAGATCGCGTGCAGTCAGTGGTTCGCAGTAGCGCTTGTTTCTGGATGAGCACTAGCTATACCTGCAGGGCGGGCTGATTGTCTTCTTCCGAGTTCAGGCACAACTCTTTAAGGGTCAGATGCGCATTGCATGTCAGGGGAGGTAAATTTGGCAGTACGCCAATTGACAAGCGGCTGGATTTGTTGTTCAGTAGAATTCGCGATGTCAGAAATAGTTATCCTTTTCATACGGTGTGAGTGCAACAGGGAGTGTTTCGGGTGAGTTTACGGTTACTGTTTGTTTTTTCTTTACTGGTGATCACAGGCAGGTGGGCACTTGCCTTCGATATGGGGCCGCTCAATCCCTATCTTGAATCGGGTGCTTCCGGTCCATGGACTCTGACAGAGCAGAGCGGCGCGGCGATACTTGATAACCGTGACGCAGACGGAGACCTTACCTATTTTTTTGTCGGGCCGAACTCCGGGGAGGAAGGGCAGCGGGAAATCTCTGTTGATATAGGCCTGCTGCGTCGCAGTGGTTTTTCAAAGGCCGGCTTGTTATACGGTTTTGAAAACGAACCGCGCTCTTACTTTATGTTTACCGTCGATGATCAAGCAACGGTTCGGCTTGAGTATCGCAGTCCGAACGGATGGGAAGAGCGCATGAGCAGTACCGTAAGCGGACTGAACCCTGAAAAAATATCCCTTACCATACGGGAAGAAGGCAACCAGATTTCACTTTTGGTGAACGGACAGGAGCGCTCATCTATTGGAAACAATCGCATGGGGCGGGGTGCCGTAGGGATAGTGGCAGTGGGTATCGGGACTTACAGTTTCAGTGGGTTTGATGTAACCGTAGGTGGATCTGGCGCTGATACATCGACACCGGTCGGGCCTGCATCGCAGGCCGATGAAAATACCGCTTCAATACAATCGGACAACCGTATCCCACAACAAACCAGCGCTGGTGATGCTGGTGCGTCAGTCCATGACGGGAAATTGCCAGACGGTGTTTTACATGTTAAGCCGGTTGATATTATTGACCAGCAAGGCTTCGGACAGCCGGTTCGCGCTGCCTCTATGCTAATACCGGCAGACTGGTCATTCGATGGAAAGGTTCACTGGATCAAGGATGGCTGTTTAAAAGGGACTCATATCGTTTACGATGCAATATCTCCGGATAATCGCAGCAATATCTCACTACTCCCGACTTCAACCGCTCAGTGGTCTGACCTGGGGCCGGCAAGTAACTGTACGTTTTTGCAAGCCGACCGTGCTGAAGCAATGATACAGCCGGTCATCAATGCTGTATTGCAGAATACCAGTATTGTAAAAACGGAACGCAACCCTGAAATAACGGCCATGCTGCAGCAGGCAGGGGTTCAGGACGAGGGATTTCGAAGCTGGATGGATCACATTATCGCGACTGTTGATCACGATCGTAACGGCGGAAGAAACCGGGCGACTGTACTGCTTTATACCAGACATATACAGATGGTTTTGCCGATGTCTAATGGTCCATCTGAATCAATGGTTGCGACAGCGCTGCCGGTGATTTTCTCTGCTCCGGTAGAGCATTTCGATAAATATGATAGTGTTCAACAGCTGCTCAGCAGCAGTTACCAGATCGATCCGCAATGGCAGGCACGGATGAATAAACACCAAACGGTTATTAGGGGTGATAATCACGACACCAGTGTAAAAATTGCGGAGATCAACCGTAAGGCCAATGTAGATATCGCAGCGATTCATGCGAGCACGCAGGCAAGCGTATCTGAATCTAACGATCGCTCAAACCGACATGTGCTTGAAATGTTAACAGAAACGCAAACGGTTCTGGGGAGTAACGGGCCTGTCAGGGTGCCTGCCGGGACTGTCTGGCAAGCGCAAAACGGATCAATGTTTGTCAGTCAGAATCCGGCTTTTGACCCGAATAGTGTCGGTGTTTCTGCAAAAAAACTGACACCGATCCGATAGTTCATAACCTATACAATACCAGTGTTTATATCTTCCAGGCTGTATTCAGTAACAATTTACCAGGCCGCGCGTCGGTGATTTTATTTTCTTCGAAAGTAAACGCACCATTGACTATCACTGCATTAATTCCAGTCGATGGTAATTCAGGATCCTTGTAAGTAGCATGATCAACAATAGTTTCAGGGTTAAACAACACCAGGTCGGCATAGAAGCCAGGCTTGATCAATCCCCGCTGTTGAATGCGAAAATTTGCAGCGGTTGCGCCAGTCATTCGATGCACAGCGTTCTCAAGTGAGAACAGTTTTTTGTTACGGCAGTAGTGGCCAATGACACGAGGAAATGTGCCCCAAAGCCTGGGATGGGGATGTGCGTCATGTGGTAATCCGTCAGACCCAATCATCGACCCTTCAAAAGCCAATACTCTCAAGATCTGAATCTGACATCTGAAAATAAATCGCTCCGGCGGGCTGCAGGCGATCAACGGCGGTTTCCATGTCACATCCCATTTCTTTTACGACGTCGTTTAAGTCCCAGGTTTGAAATTCCGGGTGCGATTTTGACCAGGTGATCATGACTGTTTCTGATTGCCTGATAAACTCCATTAACAGAACCGTCGAACTGGCAGTGTACGGGTAGACGTCGCAACAGACCGGGTGACTCTCTCGGGCTTTGGCGATCAGCGGCAGTGTCTGTTTGGTTTTTCCCCAATTCGTTTTTCCACAGGCTTTATGATGCGAGATAACTGTCGGAACATTGGTATCAAAACAGACTTGCAGGGTTTCTTCTACGGACTCAACAACGCCATCTTCTTCGTCTCTCATGTGCGTGGTTGTAGACACCCTGATGATCTTTAACCACAGCAACAAGCTCTGTGATTTCTGCGGGAGTTGAATTGATGGCCGGCGGGTAGGCGAGTCCTGTTGAAAATCCCGCAGACCCCGCATTGAGGCTTTGATCGAGCCGTGAACACATCAGGTCGAGTTCTGAACGACTGGCTGGCTTATCCAATGCATCCATAGCGCCGACTCTGAGAGTTGAATGGCCCGTCAGCATGACGCTATTGACCGCAGCAGGTGACTTGTCGAGTGCCTCTGCGTAGCTTTCGAAGTCTGGAAAATTCCATTCCTCTTGTTCACCGAGCAAATTCAACGGCGGCACGGGTGCATGCCCGGCTAGCGGAGCGATACTGATACCGCAATTACCGGTAACGACAGTGGTAACACCCTGAGTCACTTTTGGTGTCATGTCCGGGTAAGCCAGGACTGCACGATCATCGTGAGTATGTGCATCTATAAAGCCCGGGCACAAAACCATCCCTGTCGCATCAATGATTTTCCTGCTTGAATCTGTACTATCAATACGTGAGTCTTGTACGACTGCCGTAATTCGAGCACCGGAAATGGAGACATCAGCGATAAACCGTTCGCCGCCACTACCGTCTATCACGGTCGCATTTTTGAATAGCGTTTGCAATTGATTTTACCCTGTTATGGTAAGCGATTTATAGTCTCTGAATCACGGCAACTGAACCGTGTACTCCGGGGTATGGTTGCCGGTTTGGTTCTTATTGCGGTAGAGAATACGCGGTGATAATGATGATACCTCAGGTATTTGTGTCATAGGTCACTCTTTGTTTGCGTCGTTAACGCCGAGTGTTCAATTCAATAGAGCTGACTTTTTACTTGATCACCGCCAATACATTTTTAATCGCATTCGGCTATGACACGAATTTCAACGACTGATAAGCCGTACGCCGCGTTTGCTTACGCTTGAGCGGTGACTCTATATACCGTTTTAAAGCCGCTACCAGCACTTTGCTTTGTGCATCAGATAGGGTGGCAATTTCTTCGCGCACAGCCAAAGCTGTTTTTAGCCAATGCACCGAGACAATATAATCATCCTGACCATGATCATAGCAACGCTGCAATAGTTCATTGAGTTCAGATTCCGGGTCGTTTTCGCACCATGTATGTACGTCGTAGTCAGTGGTTGTGAAGGCGGCATTGCGACCAATGAAACAAGCCATTTGCAACAGTGCTTGTGGCCAAAATTCCGGGTAGATTGCACACTGCTTGCGCACCGCATTCGCAAATGTTAAGCCATGCGTGAAGCTTAGCCAGTTCACATTGCCAGAGACAGACACATGTGTTTTCTGCTGCTGTGTCAGATCGAAGCTCAGCATATTCAACGCATTCGCTTCTAATAGAGCATGGTAAACGTGCATTGAATCGACGTGACGGTTGGAAAGTGTTAGTGCCAGCGCTTTGTTAATCCCGGTTTTCCGCCACAAAGATGCATCGGGAGGATCATTGCTGTGTTCGGTGTTTTCAGCCGAATGCCACTGGGCCAGCGTACTTTGGTAGGCACGAAATTCCGGAATCTTATCTTCACGGCTGGCAAATATAAATCCGCGGACCAGCGATAGTAGTAAGGGTTCAGTGACGACTTCACCCAAAGTATCTATCAGATACGCTGCTTTAGTGACATATATCAATGAGTGACCAAAATCGTTGTAATGGGCCAATGCAGCATGTGTTAACGCTCTCTCAAGGTCACTGAATTTCAAACCATCACGCAGACCACCTCGAACCATCGACAGTGCTGTCTCTGGATCTTCGTTTTCCACTGCCCGCAAAAAACCACCTTCATCATAAGGCAAAATTGTATCGCTGTATGGGTACTCACTTTCACGTAAAACATCAAAAGCAATATGTCCAACACTCTCAAGCAGACAGACGAGTTGTAACTCCGCATCGTCGGCAGTTTGTTCATACACAAGCAACCAGTCTGCCATACCGGCATAGGCATGCGTCCAGCCAAATTCCATACGTTGCCAGGACCATTCAATACTTAAGCGCAACACATCTAAAGGATCACAGCCTAATGCGATTAACCGGGCAATCTCTCTTGCTATGCGGTCATACTCGTGGTCATCAAACGCATCT
>CAZNOB010000173.1:0-5991 GCA_964574535.1 uncultured Granulosicoccaceae bacterium
ACAGATAGCGGTGAGTGCAGTTTGGTCTCCCCCTGATTCAGCCGACAACAATCAAACCGCAGGCGCCGAGATTGCCGACAGGATAAATAAGATTCACACGTTTCTGTCGCCCCTTATATCATTGAGTCCCTGAAGAAAATATCTGTGTCACCTGACCCGCAGTATTCATAGTGATTCGATGTCCAGAGCTACCTCAAGTATGTTAAAACAAATTCACCCACTCATGACACCTGAGCTGCTCTACGTACTGCAAGCGATGGGTCATGGCGATACTATTGTCATCTGTGATCGAAATCATCCCGCCACAACCATTGCCGCAAGCACAGTACATGGGGAACTTCTCACCGTGTTTGGCGCAAACCTGGAAGAACTGTCAGAAGCCATCCTGACTCACTTCCCGCTGGATACCTTTGTCGAGGAACCCGTTTTTAGAATGGAAGTCGTTGGCAATCCTGAACAACTGGTCGACGCGCATCACTCAATGCAACGCGTTGCCGACTCCGCCGAAGGAAGACCCATCTCCATTCGGCCACTGGAACGATTCGAATTTTACGCAGAAGCTGCCCGATCTTTTGCAATAGTTCAAACGTCCGATGCCGGCCCCTATGGATGTTTTATATTGAAAAAGGGAGTTTTGTAAGAAGTCACACAAGGAAGTTTCTCCCCGGCGAGCGTTGCGCGCTCGTGCAGCCTTTAATCGCGGTTAGCTGCTAAAAGTGCTTCCACTTCCTTTCTCGTTGGCATAGAAGGGGCTGTGCCGGACCGGGTAACTGACAATCCTGCCACTGCACAGGCAAACCGCGCAGCGTCAACAGGACTTTGTTTCTGAGCAAGTGCGGTCGCAAACCCGCCATTAAAAGCATCCCCTGCCCCTGTAGTTTCCACGAGCGTTCCGGCATTCACCGCAGGAATGTGTACTGACTGTTCGGAGTTATGCAGTAACGCACCTTGCTCACCCAGAGTGATAAGAGCCGTCCCCACGCCTTTATTAAGCAAAACGTCTCCGGCTTTTTTGGCATCATCAATCGATACAACCGTGACACCTGTATACGCCTCGACTTCAGTTTCATTCGGAGTAACGTAGTCGCACAGTTTAAATACGTCATCACCTACAGGCTCGGCCGGCGCTGTATTCAAAATAGTTGTTACACCGGCATTACGAGCGATGGCAAGTGCGTGGGCTGCAGCCTCAATTGGCTGTTCAAGCTGCGTGACAAACACATCTGCACTTTCAATGACCGACTTTACGCTCTCAATGTAAGCTGTATCTATTGTTGCCGCCGCTCCGGGGCACACAATGATGGCGTTGTCGCCAGTGTTGTCATCAATAAAAATGTACGCTGACCCAGTATAGCTGTCTGTGATCTGATCGACGTGTGCATTGATACTTTCGGTCGAATACATTTCCAGTGCCATTTGCGCAAAGGCATCCTGCCCCAGTCGCGAAATAAACGAAACATTAGCGTTACAGCGAGCAGCAGCAACCGCTTGATTCGAACCTTTACCACCAGGCCCCAATGCAAAGCTGGAACCAAGAATGGTTTCACCCATATTGGGCTGTCTCACTGCACGATAGGCAGCATCGGCCACAAACACACCCAGAATGGCGACAGAGCCACCACGTTCATTTATGTAAGATTCAGACATCTGGAGGCATCACTCCCATGGTAAGTGTACTATCAATTCACTGTGATAAAAAAAACCGCAAACCAATATTATGAATGACTCCCAGCTTGTCAGTGTTTCTCGCATCCGTCAAATCATTAGCTTAATCGATCTGACCAATCTCAATGACGACTGTGATCGCGCCGCAATTGAAAAGCTTTGCCAACAGGCAGAGTCACCGGCTGGCTACGTTGCTGCACTCTGTGTCTGGCCGGCTTTTGTACTTGATGCTAAAAAGTTACTTAAACCTGATTCGCCACTGGAAATCGCCACTGTTGTCAACTTTCCTACAGGCGATGAACCACTGAAAACAACCTGCGAATCGATCGACAAGGCACTGGAGGATGGCGCAGATGAGATCGACTACGTCCTCCCCTACACCGAATTGATCAACGGCAACAGTGATAAAGTTGCTCATGCGGTCGGCGTAGTACGCCGACAAATCCCGGATAACAGAACACTAAAAGTCATTCTGGAAACGGGTATGCTTGAGAATAGCGACCTTATTCGCGCAGCTGCAGACATCGCAATAGATCAAGGCACTGACTTTATAAAAACATCTACCGGAAAAGTGCCGGTTAACGCGACCCGGACGGCTGCAACTATCATGCTTGACGCAATCGCACACTCGAACAAGAACGTCGGCTTTAAAGCAGCCGGAGGAATAAAAACGTTAGAAGACGCAAACCTCTATTTAAAAATAGCCGAAGAACAGATGGGGCAATCATGGCCCACCGCCAGGCACTTTCGCTTCGGTGCATCGGGGCTTTTGCAGAACGCGCTCGGTAATCTTGATTCCGCAACACCTGGCCAGCTGTAGCCATAATGCGGCACCCTGCCCGGCCGACCAATGTCCGGAACAACGCATCAACAAATCTACACAGATCAGGCTTGTAGTCGGCGTAATGAAAACGTGCCATGGCGAGCGCGTTTTTACGACCATTGCCAGCGCATAGTTATTCTAACGCCACAAAAATGATCAATGAAAACGCACAGTCAGGGGCGTTCACAGTAGCAGAGGTCTGCCGTACAGCCTCCTGACTGCAGAATACCTTTTCACAAATTACTAAAATTGATGTAGTGTTCTGATTAAACAGGCAACAGAGATTTAAAGTGCTCAAAACAAGACATTGGGACAGGCTGGGTAATGGTGGACTCACATTTACCGAGCTCGGATTTGGTACCGCCCCCCTGGGAAATCTCTACAAAGCGATATCAGACAAAGATGCACGCGCAACGCTTGATTCGGCATGGGACGGAGGTGTCCGTTACTTCGACACCGCTCCTCTCTATGGCCTTGGGTTGTCGGAAACCCGGCTCAACCCGTTCTTGCGTGACAAACCCCGCGACAGCTACGTGCTCTCTTCCAAAGTGGGACGTTTAATCCAGCCATGCGCACAAGAGCACCGCGCAGGCGTGGGAAAATGGTTTGAAGTACCGTGCCGCCGTGAACAGTTTGACTACAGCTATGACGGCGTCATGCGTTCATTTGAACACTCTTTTTCCCGCCTTGGTGTCGATCGAATCGACATCCTTTATGTGCACGACCTGTGCGTGTTCACCCACGGATCGCCAACAGCCTCCGATACGCGCATAGAAGAATTTTTTGCCGGCCGTGGTTACGATGCAATGATCTCCCTCAGAGATCAGGGCCTCATTCGCGCAATCGGCGGTGGCGTCAACGAATGGCAGGTCTGCCAGACACTTGCCGAACGGGGTGACTTTGATCTGTTTCTTTTAGCAGGTCGTTATACACTGCTGGAACAAACCGCACTGGACAGCTTTTTGCCGCTGTGCGAACAACGTGGCATCGGTATTGTGACTGGCGGACCTTATAACTCGGGCATCCTTGCAACCGGCGCCCGGCCCGGAGCATTCTACAACTATGACCCTGCTCCACAGCACATACTCGACCGAGTCACGGCGATTGAAAAAATCTGCAATGATCACGATGTAAAATTAGTCGATGCAGCGTTTCAATTCCCATTACTGCATCCTGCCCATGTAGCAGTGATACCCGGTGGCCAGGGTGTTAGCGAAATGACCGCGAATATACAAGCGGCGCATACTCAAATTCCGGCAGCCTTGTGGTCCGATCTTAAATCCGGTGGATTTATACGTGAAGATGCACCTACCTGACAAAAGACGCATGTTTGACCAATCATTTATCGCCAAAATCGATACCGGATATTTCTTTTTTTAATTAAAACTTTTACATATCTCTATCGTTATTAGACCAAGAGGCACTCATACACTAATTCATTTTACCGCATACGCAGATGGTGGCACTTATGATGGAAACAGCAATGAAAAGAGCGAATTTTTTAGTCACTTGCTGATGTTATTGACCTACCAGAAAACCGAGTGCAAGCGGTGTACTCGCTAAATAACTTCCTACCCACTTATCGGCTATGCAGGCTCTTTGCAGCTCTATATATGCCATCAATCACCGTACGCACTTGACTGTGATATTGCTCTGCCGGGTGCGTAACCAGCCATTGATCGTGTGATAGCTCGTTTATTATAGGCGTCACTCGTTTCAACGGCTTCGCCTGTTCTCCAATAAAGGTAGGTAGTACTAAACAGGCCTTTCCAGAATACGCGATATCCAGCGCATTACGTGGCGAGGTAACTTCAAAATGAACGCTTTGCCTTTTTCGTGTACGTACGCTCGTTTTTTGCAAAGCTGTGGTTTGGTCCCTCGACCATGCGGCAGAAGGAGTCTCTTGTTGTACCTGCACAATATTAGTAATAGATTTCTTTGTCGCATAGACTGCGAACTGCACCGCACCTATCTTTCTACAGACAAGGTTTGCCTGGGTTGGCCGACTATTTCTGATACCAATTGTAGTTTCACGACGAGAGATATCCAAAACTGCTTCGGCGGCGATAAATCTAACACGCGCTTCAGTTACATCTTTAGTGATCAGGTCAATCCGCTGACACAAGCCGTAGGTCATCCAACTACCAGCTGACACTTTAACAAGTGAGCTATTCCGTCCATGTTCGGAGCCATCAAGCGTATGCAACTCTGATTCTATTGCGCTAATACGGTCATATATCTCAACGCCCGATTCAGTCAGCTCATAGCTTTTGGGTAGCCTGCGGAAAAGCTCTTTGCCGGTCTGCTGTTCAAGCAACTGCATACGCCTGCTTAGTGTGGCTGCACTCTTACCCGTGGCTTTTGCAGCTCCAGCCAGGCCCTTGGCTCTGGCAACAGCGATAAATAAACGCCAATTATCCCAATCGATCATCGTTTCACTCATGAAAGCATTATTTCATTTCGTTTCATATACATCCAGCGCTGTTTTCTCCAAAATGATTTCTTCTTTGGTAAGAACTCAGCATGAAACATGAAAGACCAAATTAAAAGCACCTTTCCTCTTGGCATGGGCTGTTGGGCAATTGGTGGTCCATTTTTCCATGGCAACGAATCGTTGGGTTGGGGAGAAGTCAGTGACCAAGAGTCAATCGACACTTTACACGCTGCGTACGATCATGGTGTAAAGCTCTTCGATACCGCTGCCGTTTATGGTGCCGGCCATTCAGAATCAATCCTTGGCAAAGCACTGGGTGGACGAGACGACTGCTTTATTGTCACTAAACTTGGCCTTCGTTTTGACGAACAATCGCGACAACTACTAGGCCCGGACCTGGACCCTGCAAATGTACATGCAGCCATCGAGCAGAGCATAAAGCGCCTGCAACGCGAGCGTATAGATTTGCTTTTACTTCACTTAAACGATTTACCCATCGAGGATGCACTACCGCTATTTGATGAAATGAACACGGCAGTTGAACAAGACAAAGTGGGTTGTATTGGCTGGAGCACTGATCATCCGGACAAAGTTAACGCGATAAGTGGATATTCAAATTTTACAGCCATAGAGCACTGCTTAAACGTTTTCGTAGATACTCCCACAATGCAAAAATCGGTTGCAGATAATGACCTGATAGCCTTGATCAGATCACCGCTCGCCATGGGAGTGCTAACCGGGAAATACAATGCGCAAACGATATTTTCCGAAGATGACAACCGGTCTCGTGATGAAGCCTGGAGAGATTATTTTGTAGACGCGATGGTGGATCCGACTCACCTTGCAAATCTCGAATCTGTCAGGGAATGTCTTACCGTGGGTGGCCGCACACTCACTCAGGGGGCACTAAATTGGATCATGGCAAAGTCCGAACTCAACATCCCAATCCCCGGGGCCAGAAAGCCAAATCAAATTATTGAAAGCGCAGGTGCAGTTGCTTTTGGTCCCTTGCCGGAAGATACAATGCAAGAGATTGAGAAATTGATTTCTCGACCTCCGGAAGGTAAAG